>JAXMLI010000016.1:0-6757 GCA_034368785.1 Smithellaceae bacterium
TATCGCAGGCAAGCCGGAGGTTGGAATTAAAAGCCGGAGAAGATCAGCAATTGAAGGTGATGATAAGCAGGCTGGAGGTTTTACTGGGCGGTGTCAGATGTTGAGACCTGACCCCTCGTCTTCGTCGGAGGTTGGAATTAAAAGCCGGAGAAGATCAGCAATTGAAGATGATGATAAGCAGGCTGGAGGTTTTACTGGGCGGTGTCAGATGTTGAGACCTGACCCCTCGCCTTCGCCTAAATAATAGGGGCGCTGTCCGTACGCAGTAACAACTGTTTTATCTAGCGGGTTAAAGTCCCGTCCGGGGAGTTGTCCGATTCGCCCCGGTAGTTCAAGGGAGCGGCGTTTTGGTAACAAGGGGTCGTAAGTTTTCAATTGGCAAAGCAGCAGGCCGTAACGCAAGTGAACCTACACGTAGCCTCGTTAAACTTTAAAGGAGATGCCGACCCAGTGGACAGATGGGGAAGGCCGCCGTCGCGGACTTGGAAAACGGAAGCGGTCCGTGGAATCTTCCGGGGTAGCAGGGATGGCATGTTGTGGAAGATAAACAGTCCAGTGCTGGAGACCCGATATGGTGATGTTTTGAGGAACATCAACCGTCACGTATAAGGCAACGAAATCGCGGCGGGCCGTACCGGGAGTCGGAGGGGTTCAAAGTACCGTTTGAGGGCGTGGGACAACACAACCCGGCCCGAGGGAAGGGACCCTGCTTTGTTCATGCAACCGAAGAGTGGAGGGTGATGAAGATTGCCGAATGGCTATTCACTTCGTAATGTCACCAGGACACGATGGAGGAAGCTCTATTGCCAGGCCAAGTAGGGAGCGCTGGTACTCGGCGGGTTTACTCAACCCATTTAATGCCGGGGTTCAGCAAATGCTATGCATGCCTTGCGATGAAGGACATCGGAAAGCCGTGTGCGGGAAAACCGCATGCACGGTTTGATGAGGGAGGATTGGCAAGATAACGATGGTGCGGCTATTTAGGCACCGCCAGACGAAAGGGGCGGAAACAGATAAGCCAGCCTAAAGCGATCATTGCCAGTTCTCTACTCTACCCCGATTACCTGGGCGGCATTTTCAGCGGAACAATTGGCGGCGGTTACGGTATTGAAGCTCCAGATAACGGAAATGACGGGAAAAAAGTCGGGATACTAGGCCGGAACTCGGGGAATCATGATCATCGATTATGATGGTGTGGTAAAAAGTCGTCATTCCGGCCCGTATCACAGGATGTGGCAACCTCCATCCTGTCGGATGGCTAAACTCCGTCGTGGCCGCTCTGAATGAATACGGACGCGACGGAGCGCGTCCCTCCGGAAAAAATGAAATCCGCGCAGACGTCCACCAGGGCTTACTACTCTCCACCGGCCAGGACCCTTTTGAGTTCTGTCAAGACCCCCAGGAGTCCCTCTCTGTCCCGGCCCCGGATCATGATTTTCAGCTCCCGAAGGTTCTCCTCGTAGAGGTCCACAAGTTCCTCCAGGTGATCGTTTTGGGTCAGCAGGTCCGCGTAGAGGGCCGGGTTGTTCCCTAACACCCGCTGCATGATGGCGGCCTTGGCGTCGAAGAGGGGAGTTGTCAACCCCCGGAGATCCCTTAGGGACATATTTTTCTTGTCCATCACCATCCCCAGGGTCAGGGTATTGAGATGGTTAAGACCCTGGACGACGGCCATCAGCCGGTCATGTTCCCGGGGCGGCATCTCGGTGATGACCGCCCCCTGCCCCTGGAGGAGCGATTTCCACCAGGGGAGCCACCGGTCGGCGCGGCCGGGGCAGAGGACCACGTTCTGGCCGGCGATGGTATCCACGTTTGGTCCGAAGAGGGGATGACAGCCGATCACCTCGCAGCGGGCGGCCCGGAGCATGGCCTTTACGGGCATTTCCTTCACGGAGGTGAGATCCATCAAGAGGGCGCCTTCCTGCATTTTCGGCCCCACCCGGAGGATGGTCTCCTCGGTTACGTTCATGGGAACAGCGATGATCACTACTGTGGAGGTCCCGGCCAGACGGTCCGGATCGCCTCCCTCCCTCCGGCCGGACACCTCGACCTGGTACCCCTCCCGGGAGAGAAAATCGGCGAACCATTTTCCCGTGCCGCTCGTGCCGCCGATGATGCCTATTCTGATATCCACCTTGCCGTCCTCTGCCTCTGTAGATGATCCGCCAGCACTATCTTCGACATGGCTTCGCATACGGGAACAATCCTGGGCAGAGACGAGACGTCATGCCTCCCCTCGAGGGTAATAACCCTTTCATTTCCTGCCTGGTCGATGGTCCGCTGGGGCAGGCTGATCGAGGGGATGGGTTTGCAGCCCACGCGCAGGAGAATGTCCTGGCCGGTGGTAATGCCGCCCAGGATGCCCCCGGTATGATTGGAGAGGAAACCGTTGCGGTTCATCTGGTCATTGGCCTCGGAACCCTTCATATGGGCGAGCGCGAAGCCTCCCCCGATCTCCACCGCCTTGACGGAGCCAATACTCATGAGCGCGAAGGCCAGGTCGGCATCTATCTTTTGAAAGACGGGCTCGCCGAGGCCCGGCGGGCAGCCCCGGATAATAATTTCGACAATGCCGCCCAGGGAATCCCCAGCCGTCCTGGCCTCCCGCAGGGCCTCTTCCATCCGGGTTGCCGTCTTTTCGTCCGGGCAGAGCAGGGTGTTCTGTCTGATGCTCTCCCTGTTCAACGGGATATTTGCCAGGGTATCCGGGGGTATTTCTATCCCCCCCAGGGCTCTCGTGTAGCCTAAGACCTCGATCCCCGCCCGGGCGATAATCTTCCCGGCCACCGCGCCGGCGGCGACCCGGGCGGCCGTTTCCCGCGCCGAGGAGCGCCCGCCGCCCCGATGATCCCGGAGACCGTATTTCTGGAAATAGGTGTAATCTCCCTGTCCGGGCCGGAAAATATCCCTTAGTTCCTCGTATTCCCCGCTTCGCTGATCCCTGTTGAAGATGACCAGTGCGATAGGCGTCCCCGTGGTCTTTCCCTCAAAAATTCCCGAGAGGATCTCCACCTGGTCCTCCTCCCGGCGGGGAGAGGCGGAGGGCAGGAGGCCGGGCCGCCTGCGATCGAGGTCCTGCTGGATGTCCTCGCGGGAGAGCTCCAGGCCGGCGGGACAGCCCTCTACCACCGCCCCGACGGCGGGACCATGGGATTCACCCCAGGTGGTCACCCGGAAAAGTACCCCGAAACTGCTACCCGCCATGGTAAGCATCCTCCCTGGTTATATTCCCGCAAGTCAATAGATACTGGTCGATCTCTTCCACTACCTGGCAGATGCCTTTGGTTGAGGTATCTACGGCATAACAGGCCAGATGGCGGTAAACGGGATTGCGCTCGGCCAGGAGCGAGGCGGTTTCCGCGACGACGTCCCGGCCGCTGAGGGAGGGTCGGGGAATGGAGGTGGCCTCGTCCCGCCGGAGCCGGCGCACGATGGTCTCCGCGTCGGCCATCAGCCAGATGGTGACCCCGATATTTTTCAACAATGCGGCATTCTGATGGTCCATGACCGCGCCGCCGCCGGTGGCGATGACCGAGTTCTTCAGGTAGGCCATTTTCCTGATGACCTCCCGCTCCCTCTCCCGAAAATGGCTCCAGCCCCCTGTTTCCACGAGATCAGGTATGGTGCTCCCTGAATCCTCTTCGATGAGTAAATCCGAATCGTAGAAGGGACAGGCCAGTCTCGCGGCCAGTTCCATGCCCACAGAGGTTTTACCGCTGCCTCGATGTCCGATGAGAATTACATTCATAGTTTATCCAATTCCTCCCAGAACTCCGGGAATGATTTATTGACCCACTGGTCGCCTTCTATTTTCATCCCCGGCAGGGCCAGCCCGGCGATCGCGAAGGCCATGGCAATCCGGTGGTCCTCATGGGCGTTGACAATCGCCGCCCGGGGCGCGCCGCCGATTATCTCAAGGCCGCCGTTGGTTTCTTTTGCCGAAACACCCATTTTCCCCAGTTCTTCCACCAACACCGCCAGCCGGTCGCTTTCCTTGTGTTTGAGATGGGCGCAGTTGGTAATACGGGTCTTCCCATCCCGGAAGGCGGCCAGGACCGCCATGGTGGGAACCAGATCGGGAATATCGCCCATATCGATCAGGTAATCCCCTCGCGGGGGCTTCCGGCCATGCACGGTCACCCCATTATCATTTCGCTCCACGAAACAGCCCATATCTCTGAGGATATCGAGGAATTTAACATCCCCCTGGAGACTGTCCGGAGAAAGATTGGCTACTTCCACCCGGCCGCCGGTCAGGGCCGCGGCAAGAAAGAAATAGGACGCGCTCGAGGCATCCCCCTCAACCTGATAGGCACGGGCCCGATACCGCTGCCCGGCGGCCACCCGGTAGCCCCACTTTACTTCCTCCACGCCGACCCCGAAATCATTCATCGCGGCCAGGGTAAGATCAATGTACGGACGGGAAACCGTATGCCCCAAAAGTTCTATCTCAATATCCTCCAGCGCATAGGGGGCAGAGAGCAGGAGGGAGGAGATGTACTGGCTGCTTTCGAGATCGGCGAAGCCAACCCGACCGCCCCGGAGTTGACCGGCTTTGATCTTGAGCGGCGGGAAGCCTTCCCGGACCGGACAATCAATATCGGCCCCCAGTTTCCTCAGGGCGGAAATCAGCGGTCCCACCGGCCGTTCCTGGAGGCGAGCCACGCCGGTCAGATTTACCTCGCCCGTTGCCATGCAGGAGAGGGTGGTGAGGAAACGCAGCGCCGTGCCGTTGTTGCCGAGGTAGAGATCCTGAGAAGGCGACGAGAAGGCGCCTCCTGTACCCTCTACGGCGATGCCTTCGGAACCCGTGATTATTTTTACACCCAGGAGACGGAGGGCGTCAATCATAACCTCCGTATCTTCAGATAGCAAGGCCCCTGAGAGGATTGAGGTTCCCTCGGCCAGGGCGGCGATGACCAGGGCGCGCTGGGTGTAGCTTTTTGATCCGGGCAGCGTGACCTTGGCGCTGAGGTTGGGTTTTGGTCTAATCTTTCTCATTCGCCTTCCCCGTTTAATCTTTTTTTCAGAATCTTTCTCAAAAAAGGCCTTGGCGGTTCCAGCCCGGTCCAGAGCTTGAATTGCGCTGCCCCCTGGTTTATGAACATCCCCATGCCGTTGATCACGGAAGAACCGGCCTCTCTGGCATCCTTGAGGAGCTGAGTTTCCATGGGACGGTATATCATATCCATTACCCAGGGGAACTGGCCCGGGATGTTTTTCGGCAAGGGTGAACGGCCGACCTCAGGCGCCATGCCGATGGGGCTGGTGTTGATCAGGACATCGGCCCTGGCCTGGGCAATATCCTCAATTTTAAGGAAGGGTATCCGCCATTCACTGGCCAGGGCCTTCGTTTTATCCTGATTGCGGCCCGTCAGGAGGGGTTGGCCACCCCGTTCCTTGATCCCGTAGATGGCGGCGCGGGCGGCCCCCCCGGTGCCCAGGATCAGAAAAACCTTGCCGGGGATTGGAAGGTGTTCCTCGAGGCTCTCCACCATTCCCATCCAGTCCGTATTGTAACCGGTGAGATGTCCCCTGTCATTCACGATAGTGTTGACGGCCCCGATCCGGGCGGCGGCTGATTCCACCTCGTCCAGGTAAGACATCACCTCTTCCTTGAAAGGCATGGTGACGCTGACCCCCCGGATACCGAATCCCCGGACTCCCTGGATGGCGGCGGACAGGTTCTCAATCTGAAAGGCGAGATAATGCCCCGGATAGCGGAATTTTTCCAGGGCGGCATTGTGCATCACCGGGGAAAGGCTGTGTCCGACGGGGTTGCCGAAGAGGGCGAAATGGTCCCTTTCCCCCTTACGTCCTTGCCAACCGGTCGCCAGGGGCGCTTGTCTCGGGTCTGATACGGCAACGCTCAAATTATTCATGTAAGCACCTCCCCGATGGGGTACGAACCCAGAACCTTAATGAATGATGTGTGATTCGCCAGCTCTGCCAGGCATTGCCCGGTTTCGCCCTGGTCCCTGTGCCCGGTGAAATCCACAAAAAAGAGATATTCCCATAGTCGTCCCTTCATGGGGTAGGATTCAATCTTCAGCAGATTCACCTGGCGCCGGGCAAAAGGTTCAAGCGCCAGGTGGAGAGAGCCGGGACGGTGGATTGTGCTGAAGATTACCGAAGTCTTGTCCTGGCCGGTAGGCGCGCAGGGTTCCTGGCCGATGACCAGAAAACGGGTAATATTGGTCTCGTTATCCTCAATTGATTCCCGCAGGATGTTGAGATTGTACCGACTGCCCGCCAGGCGGCTCCCAATCGCCGCGCTTTTGGGATCTCCAGCCACCAGCCGGGCCGCCGCCGCGGTGCTTTCCATGTCGATGAGCCGGCAGCGGGGGAGGTGGGTTCGCAACCAACCCTGACATTGGGCAAGGGCCTGGGGATGGGAATAAACCTGTTCCAGTTCCGTCAGGCTTTCCGCGGAAGAGAGGAGGCAATGGTTGATCCTCATTAATATCTCGGATTGAATATAAAGCGGGGTGTCGATGAGACAATCCAGGGTCAGATTCACCGATCCCTCGAGGGAGTTTTCCATGGGAACTACCCCGATCCGGGCATTTCCTTTCTGCACCTCATGAAAAACGCCGCTGATGGCGCCCTGGCAGGCGAAGCTGGTAGTGGACCCGAAGTGCCGCTCTGCCGCCAGATGGGTGAAGGAGGCCTCCGGACCCAGGCAAGCCACGACGAGAGGTTCCTGTAATAACCGGGAGGCGGAGATGATTTCCCGGAAGATGGCCTGGAGGGATCT
>JAXMLI010000017.1:0-4125 GCA_034368785.1 Smithellaceae bacterium
CTTTTTTTCTCGTTCAACAAACAGAAGTTAACGCAACCCATGGTAATCAGCCGGTAGTTTATGCCCAAGGCAGTGACATTATCTATAATGGTTATTTGTCTTCCGCGGGTTACCAATTATTGCTTGATACGTCCGCGAACAGCGGGACAAAACCAGCAAGACTGGTCATTAATTCAGGAGGGGGGCCTGTTGACGCGGGCATGGATATCGGAATCTGGGTTTTTGAGAAAGAACTTGATGTCCTGGTAATTGAGAAATGCATGTCATCCTGCGCGAATTATGTTTTTCCCGCGGCAAAGAATAAGGAAATTTCCGAGGGCGCGGTAGTGGCTTGGCATGGTTCCGCGGTGGAAATCAGTCAAGCTGCCTATGAAGACTTTATTACGGATATGCTCAAGAACGCGGAAAAGCATCTCGCTGCTTTTCCCGCGAAGGAACGGGAAATTCAGAAAGAGCAGTTAGTCTCCAATTTTAAAAAATGGCTGAATAATCAACAAATCAGGCAAAAGGGATTTTTTAAAATAATCGGAATAGACGAGCGTGTCACGGTCCTGGGAGAAGAATACGGGGTTGTGGATTTTTATTTTCTTTCGGTGGAAGACATGCATAAATTCGGCATCAAGAACATAAAAGCACCCATTAATTATGCAGCAACAGATCTCACTCCATTCAGGAAAAAAAAGCCGATCGAATTTCTGAAATTAAAGGAACGATAACAAGACAATTGGCAATAGACGAGTCCATTATGACGGACTCGCAGGGAAATCGCACTCTCGCGCACTGTTTAAACAATATCATAATAACGAGGAGATACATATGAATCGAGTCACCATGAACGCCATGACGAAAATAATTATGATCCTGTACATCTTACTATTGGCCGTTCCTGCCGCCGTTTGCGCTGCGGATAACGTCTTTGACGCGATAGACATTAATAAAGACGGCAGGATTGACCAAAAAGAGTTCAATGCGGCCGTGGGGAAGACGTTCGATAGATATGACAAGTCCCGCGATGGAATCATCAGCCGTGACGAATTCAAGGCAGGCGGCAAGAGAAATACAGGCACTCTTTTCGGCGAACTGGACAAAAATAAAGACGGTAAGATCGATAATATGGAGTTTACAACGGGCGCGAAGAAAAGATTCGGGCTATTTGATAAAAATAACGACGGCTACATAGACAGGCAAGAATTCAATGCCGGTCGTTCACTGCCGGAGGTCGCGCCTTTCTTTCTGTTTTATTTTTGACGGTTGCATTCATAGCCTGACCGGAATTCCGCTCACTCCCATTCGCCGATCAGGATGAAGGGGGCCCAGAAGAAGGGGTGGGCGGTGGTGGTTAGTGTATTTTGGTCCCGCTCGGTGAGCTTTACCCCGCGGCTGAGATCGGTGGAAAGCAGGTTTTGATTTTTCAATTCCTGCTTGGCTAGCCGGAGGGCCTCCTCCCTGGACCTGCCGGGTTTCAGGTGGGAGTAGAAGCTTTTCATCAAAATGGCCGTGGAGTTCGATTCCACGCTCCAGAGGCTTACGATAACCGATTTGGACCCGGCTAGCAGGAAGGCGCGGCTCAGGCCCACGATGCCCTCGCCGGCGATCTCCTTTCCCAGCGCCGTCTTGCAGGCGGACAGAACGACCGCGTCGGCGTTGAACTTGAGATCGAGGATTTCGCTCATCTTCAAAAAACCGTCTTCCGGACGACTGTTTCCCGGCTGGGTCAAAACCAGCGCCGGTTCGAGAATGTAAGGGATATCGCCGCTCAAAATGCCGTGCGTGGCAAAATGGATGAAGCGATAATCGCCTAGAGGGGCTTTCATTATTTCGCTCTTGGTGGCGTCCATATCGAGTTTGATGTGGGGATTGCCGGCCTGGTAGCCGAAGAGTTCCCCGATTTTCAAGACCTCATCCCGGGTTTCGGGAAGGCGAGGCAGGGTAAAGCCGCTTCGCAGGACGGCGCTGCGCAGATTGAGACCAGGGGCTGGATCGGAGGCCGCGAGCGTGGTCCTTTCGGGCTTTTTCAGGCTGTAGCGCGCGTCCGCGTCGTCGTAGACGGGGTCGCCGAGGGCGAAGAGGGGCGCCGACAAAGCGGGGCTGTCCTTGACCTGCCTCATGGTTGCCATGACCGAGGCGGAAGGGTAATAGCTGATCCGGTATTTTTCTCCGAGGTATTCGCTGGCGCCAAGGGACCTTCCTGCGGATAATGCCTCAAAAGGCAGCATGCTCAGTACGCCGTCGGGCGTGATGATGATATTTTTGGCGGGATCGATCCGGCCGAGCGCCTCTCCCAGCAAGAGACGTCCCAGCGCCCTCCCCTTTTCCGGGTCGGAGGCGGCCAATCTTTCGGGATTTTCCAGGTATTCTCTGAATTCCCCCACCATTTTCGTGAGTTCTTCCCGGGTGACGGCGATTTTTATCACGGACGGTTCCTTGCCTTTTTCCATGATCCAGACATACGTATTCCTCGGATTCACTTTGTATGCCAGGAGTACCTCGTTGCCGCGCAAGGGAATCTTTCCGGCCATAACCGGCTCCGGATAGCGGATCGAGGCGTAATCCGGATAGTCATTCCGCAAGGCGACGATCAACGCGTCCAGTTCCTTTTTAGCCTTGGAGAGGTCCTCCCGTTGGGTTTTCAACTGGCCGCTTCCGGCCTCTTGCAGAAAGGCGATGGTATTGAGCAGTTTCTGCTCCCGTTCCGCCAATTCGCCGGGGAGCCGGCCCGTCAGCGCTCCCGTTCTGGATTTGGAAAGCAGTTCGAGGAAGGACCGCGCCTTGGTGCTCTCGGCGTAATGGAAGGCCAGCTCGGCTGCGGTCAGGCCCGTCTTCTGAATCATTTCATTGAGGCGCTCATCACGGGGCGTCTGGTCCGGGCCGGTGAGCAGGATATCCATCGCCTGTTCGTACGCGGCGATTTTATTGGCCAGGAAAGAGGAGCGAAATTCCGTTGAACTCAGACTTCCCCGCAGTTCCTCGGTGAGTTTTATGGCGTTGGTGTGGTAGGCCAGCGCCTGGGCCGGCCGGTTTTGTCTTTCGCTGATCAACCCCAGTCCGTAATTGGCGTATAGCTGCTTTTCCGGGTAATAAAGGTCCATGACGGTCAACAGGCCCAGTCCTTCCTTGAAGACCGCAGCAGCCTCGTCATGCTGGTTCAAAGACACCAGGCAAAAGCCGACGTTGTTGAGCAGATCCACCACATCCGCCATGTTGTAGCTCCTCCGGGCAAGATCGAGCGCCTGGCGATAATTGCCGATGGCCTCCTGGTAGCGGCCCAGACCCAGGAAGGTTGTACCCAGGGAGGCATAGACCGCCTGCTTCAACTTATCGTCTTTATGGCTGTCGAGACTGGAAAGCGACTGTCTGAAGATGGCCAGCGCCTGCTTCAGGTCGCCCTTTTGGGCGATGCTTTCCCCCATCGCGAGCGCAATCAGCGGGTGGTCGCTTTTCGCGTCGGGACGTTCCTTCGGCGCCGACGCAAGAATCTCGATGGCCTTGTCCGGATCGCCGATTTTCTTGTAGCAATTGGCGATGCCGACGGTCGCCTGAACGGTTCCCTGCGGATAGCGGCTGTTCCGGGCGGCGGACAGGGATCGGTTAAAGGAGAAGAGGGCCTTGTCGTATTCGTTTCTGTCGAGATAGGCTTTGCCGATATATCCGTAGATATCGGCGGATTTTTCCCCGTCGGCGGGATAATGGGTCAAGGCCTCGCGCATGGAGGAGAGGAATTTATCGAAATTGCCTTCGCGGGCGTACTCCCGCCCCTCCTGCACGAGAATCTCACCCTTGCTCTTTGACGCGGTCAAGAACAGGGGATTATAATGGCTGAGGCGCTCAGAAGAAGTAAGACCGCCGCCGCAACCGAGGAGGAAAAACACCAGGACGATCATCAGCCAGTGTTGCCTGTGCATCATGTGACCCTTCCCCCGCTTTAATAGAATTGATTGAGCTTCTCCGTAAATTCCCTGAGGGTATTATTTATGGCCTCGTTCACGGCATCGGCCGCCATCTCGTAGTTGGTCATTAAGGCCAGTTGATTCAGCATGCTTTTGCTGCCTTTCTGCTTGACGATGATTTTGCGCAGCAGCTTGCCGTCTCGATCAAAAATATCCGTTTCCAGTTCTATGGTCGCCA
>JAXMLI010000018.1:0-7202 GCA_034368785.1 Smithellaceae bacterium
TTACGAAGCCGTCCCCCAATCAGCTTTTTTACGACTTCTTACGGGTTCGTCCCGGGTGTCGCGGCGAGAAGAAAATATTCCCTGTTCCCGCTGGGACCCTTCAGGACCGATTCACACGTGGCCATAACCTCCAGCCCCAGATCTTCGACAAATCGCTTAATATCTTCCACGACCCGCCGGTGAACATCGGGGTTTTTTACCACCCCGCCCTTTTCAATCTCCTGCCGGCCGGCCTCAAACTGGGGTTTAATCAAGGCCAGAATGCGCCCACCCGGTCTGATGAATCTGAGCGCGGCCGGAATTACCAGTCTAAGAGAAATGAACGAGGCGTCAATGGTTGCCAGGTCAACCGGTTCAGTAATGTCTTTCCCCTCGTAATGACGGATATTTGTTCTTTCGATTACGACCACCCGGCAGTCCGACCTGAGCTTCCAGGCCAGTTGCCCGTAACCCACATCGAGGGCGTAAACCAATCTTGCCCCTTCCGCGAGGAGACAGTCGGTAAAGCCGCCGGTAGAGGCCCCTACATCAAGAACGGCAGCGCCCTGTACGGAAAGGGCAAAGGCCGTCAGGGCGCCCTTGAGCTTCAATCCTCCCCTGCTTACATAGGGATTTACCTCACCCAAAACCCTGATGGCGGCGGTCACAGGCACCAGGGTCCCGGGCTTGTCGATCCGCCTTTCCTCCACCAGGATGCTACCGGCCATGATGAGGGCCTTTGCCTTCTCTCTGGTTTCCGTTATCGCCAGATCAACGAGCAGTTTGTCCAATCTTTCCTTGCGTTTTTTTGATTCCATTCTCGATCATGCTCATAACGGAAGCCATGATGCCTGCCTCATCTATTCCGTATTGGCTCCGCAGTTCCTGCTGGCTGGCATGTTCCACAAACTCATCGGGAATTCCGATCCTTTTCACTGCCACGTCATTGATTCCCCGGTCCGCCAGCAGCTCTAAAATGGCGCTGCCGAACCCGCCCATCAGCACGTTCTCTTCCACCGTGATGATCTTTTTGTGGGTACGGGCCGTCTGGAGGATAAGATCGGCATCGAGGGGCTTTACAAAACGGGCATTTATCACTGTCAGGTCGATCCCCATCGCTGCGAGTCTTTCCGCAGCTGCGTTGGCCGGATATACGGTGGCGCCGATGGCGATGACGGCCAGATCACTACCCGCTCTGATAATTTCGCCCCTGCCGACAGGCAGCGCCTTAATCTCGTCGTCCAGGTCAACGCCAATGCCGGCCCCCCGGGGATACCTTATCGCGGCAGGCCCCCCGCATTCGAGGGCGGTTTTGAGCAGATGCCGCAGTTCATTTTCGTCCTTCGGGGACATGATGATCATATTGGGCAGTGATCGCAGAAAGGCGAGGTCGAACAACCCATGATGGGTGGGTCCATCGGCGCCGACGAAGCCGCCGCGATCCAGCGCCAGGACCAGCGGCAGATTCTGCAGACACACATCATGAATGATCTGATCATAGGCCCGCTGTACGAAGGTAGAATAGATTGCCACTACGGGCAAGAGGGATTCCACGGCAAGACCGGCGGCAAAGGTTACCCCGTGCTGCTCGGCAATGCCCACGTCATAAAACCGCTTCGGGAATTCCTGTGCGAAGCCGTCGAGTCCGGTGCCCTCACACATGGCGGCAGTTATCGCCACAATCGCGGGATTCTCTCTTGCCAGCCTTACCAGGGCGTCTCCAAAGACCTTGGTGTAACTCGGCGTTGCCCCCCCTCCCGAGATGGAGCTTCCTGTCTCCACCCGAAAGGGAGCGATGCCATGATATTTCTGGGGATCTTCTTCGGCATACCGGTAGCCCTTGCCCTTTTTCGTTACCACATGGACCAGCACCGGCCCCTGCATTTCCCGGATATTCTCGAAGTTTTTTATCAGATGGTCCAGTCGGTGACCCTCCAGGGGACCCACATAGGTAAAGCCCAGCTCTTCAAAAAGGACGCCGGGGACAAGAAAAGATTTCAATGCCTCTTCCAGCTGGCGGGAAAACTTGACCATGTGCTCCCCGATGCCGGGAATGGCGCGCAAGAGACCCTTGATATCCTTTTTGAACCTGGTTACGCCCTGGGCGGTCATGATCCTGTTAAGGTATGAAGACATGGCACCCACATTCGGAGAGATCGAGAGTTCATTGTCGTTGAGGACAATTACCAGATCCTTCTTGCGATCCCCGGACCAGTTCAATCCCTCAAAGGCCATCCCGGCGGACATGGAACCGTCGCCGATAACCGCCACCACCTTGAAGTCTTCCCCCTTCAGGCAACGGGCCTCGGCAATTCCTGCCGCGGCGGAGATGGAGGTGCTGCTGTGCCCCACCGTGAAGACGTCATAAACACTCTCCTCGCGCCGGGGGAAACCGCTTATCCCCCCCTTTTGTCGCAAGGTGTGAAAACGTTCCCTTCTCTGGGTGATAATCTTATGCGCGTAAGCCTGATGCCCCACATCCCAGATCAACCGGTCTTTGGGTGTCGAAAAGACATAATGGAGGGCGAGGGTCAGCTCCACCGTCCCCAGCGAAGAGGAGAGATGGCCGCCGCACACAGAGACGGTGCGAATAATCAACTCGCGTATTTCCTCGGCCAGCTTGTTGAGTTGGGGCAGTTCCAGTCCCCGGATATCCGCCGGATTGTCCACCTGGGCCAGAACTGGGAGAACAGGTTCTTCTGTCATGATGCTCTCGTCAAAAGTTGAAAAACGCTGGATTCGTGACGGCTTCGTAAAAAGTTCCGCAGGCAAGGCGCACAAATCCTGAGGCTTGCGGCGTCGGGGACATGTTCCGGAAGCCCGAAAGGGATCGGAACGTGTCCCCGGAACACGCCGCAGTGACGAAGGATGCAGTGCAACGCAGCATCCGGACTTTTTACGAGGTCGTCCGTCATATATCTCAAGACCTTCTATTTACAATAAACTCGGCCAGTTTCCGCAGGGGCTCCGCCCGGTGATCAAGGTTGCTCAAGGCGGCAACTGCCTCGTCCTTCAGCCTCCGGGCCAATTTTCTTGACTCGTCGCAACCGAGCAAGGCGGGAAATGTTACCTTCCCCCGGCTCGCATCGCTTCCCGTGTTTTTACCCAGGACCGCCATATCCCCCTCCACATTCAAGAGATCATCGGCAATCTGAAAGGAAAGTCCGATATTTTGGCCATAAGTCATCAGGGCTTCCATTGCCATTGGATCCGCCCCGGCGAGGAGTCCCCCGGCCTGGAGGGAAGCCAGGATCAGCGCACCGGTTTTGCGATTGTGCATCTGGTAGAGGGTATCAAGCTCCGCCTGTTTCCCTTCAGCTTTCAGGTCCATCACCTGACCGCCGATCAGCCCTGTCATTCCGGCCGCCTCGGCAATTATGCTGATCGCCTTCAGACGGGTCGCCGGGTCGATCCGGGTCATCAAATCCGCTCTCGACATGAGGCAAAAGGCCTGCGTGAGGAGGGCGTCACCGGCCAGAATGGCGATATCCTCACCGAATACCTTGTGGCTGGTCGGGATTCCCCGGCGATAATCGTCATTATCCATGGCCGGCAGGTCATCGTGGATCAGGGAATAGGTATGGATCATTTCCAGGGCGCAGGCCACCGGCAGGATGTCTTCGTAATCATCCGCCCCTCCCCGCCCCAGGGCCTCCGAAGCGGCGATACACAGGATGGGCCTGATCCTTTTCCCGCCGGCGAAGAGACTGTAACGGACGGCCTCGAATATCAGGGGGGGATCGGGGATATTATCTTCCAGATACCTGGTCAGCGCCTGATCAACAACAACTTTCTTTTCGAGAAGGTAGCTGAGGAAGAGGTTATTTTCATTCAATTTCTTCACCATGGAAGGGTTTTAAAACGCTTTCCCCTTCTTCCTTCAGGAGAAGGGCCACCCTTCTTTCGGCCTCATCCAGCCTTTTTGTACATACCCTGGCCAGGCGAATTCCCTCTTCAAATGACTTCAGCATATCCTCCAGCGGAAGGTCGCCTTCGGTCATTTTCTTCACAATCTCCTCGAGTTTAACAAGCGCGTCTTCGTATCTATCCTTGGCCATTTTTTCACTCACCGAATGTGTTAGTTACGAGCGCTTCAAATCTCCCCCGGGCAAGCCGCACTTCCACCTTACCTTCCTTCTCCAGGAGACCTGAATCTTTCACGACGCTCCCGTCCCGGCATGACCTCGTAATACTGTACCCCCGGCTTAACACCGAAAGCGGGTTAAGGCTGCCCAAGAGAGCAAGGTTCGTTTGCAACCTGCCCCTTTTGATCGCCAGGGCGGAGGAGAGGTCGCCTATCATATTGTTTCTCAATATTTCAATCATATTTTTACCCTGCCTCACCAGGACCAGGGGGGATTTATCGCCGAGGCGGATTGTCAGATTTCCAATACCCCTCTTTTCGACGGCCTGCCGCTGAAGCCAGAGGGAGCGGATCCTCTCCAGCCGGTCGTCCAGGATGAATCTCTTCTCTTGCAGGATTCGCCTGGGGTCTTTCAGCTGTTGGCTCGTCCGGCCCAGTCTATCCTCCTGCCGCTTGAGAAACCGGCTCCCGCCGTCGATAAGGCGATATTTGAGATCGAGAAGATCTTCCATCAGGTCCCGCTTCATGGGCAGCACCAGCTCTGCGGCGGCGGAGGGTGTAGGCGCCCGTAGATCGGCCACAAAGTCCGCGATGGTGAAATCGGTTTCGTGGCCCACCGCCGACACGACCGGAATCCGGGAGGCGAAGATGGCCCGGGCCACCCGTTCGTCGTTGAAGGGCGCCAGATCTTCAAGCGAACCGCCTCCCCTGGCCAGGATGACAACCTCCACCTCGCTTATTTGCTGAAGATCGCCAAGCGCGCGGACTATCTCCTCCGCCGCCTCCGAACCCTGGACCCGGGCGGGGGCGAGGTAGATATCCACCGAGGGGAACCGTCGTCTGGTAATCTGAAGAATATCCCTGATCACACTGCCCGTGGGGGAGGTTACTACACCGATGGCGCGAGGAAGAAAGGGGATGGTTTTTTTTTGACGCGGATCGAAGAGGCCCTCTTTCCCCAGGCGCTCCTTCAGCATTTCAAAGGCCCGCTGGAGTGCGCCGTAACCGCGGGGTTCCAGGGAATCGACGATAATCTGATATTCGCCCCGCTCCTGATGAACCCCGATCCGGCCCCGGCAGAGAATGCTGATTCCTTCTTCCAGGATCGCGCCCTGGTCTCCTGAGGCGAAATCACCTCTCCCGCGGTTGTAGCCGCGAAACATTACGGCCCTGATCTGGCTTTTTTCGTCTTTCAGCGTGAAATAAATATGCCCGGAGGCCGGACGGCGGAGATTGGAAACCTCGCCCTCCACAAGGACCCTGCTGAATCCTGCCTCAAGAAGCTCCTTAATTTCGCTGTTCAGTTGTGAAACGGTATATTCCACTCGCATTTCCATGGGCACACCTTTAGCAGATTATGTATGTCATGACAAGGATGCCGCTCCATCATGTCATTGACAATTCCCCTTTCTTGATTTAATAACCGGGCATATTGGAAAGAATTCATCTTTCACGAACTCGTAAAAGTCATGAAAATGCTAATTTCTGGACGGCTTCGTAAAAAGGCCGCAGGCAAGGCGCGCAAATCCTGAGGAATGAGGCGTCGGGGGAGGGGGCTTGTTCCGGAAGCCCGAAGGGATCGGAACGTGTCCCCGGAACACGCCGCAAGCCTGCCCCCGCGAAGGCGGGGGAGGGATGCAGCGCAACTAGAGCATCCGGACCTCTAAGGAACTTGACCATAAGTACTTGAAATTATGCAAGTACATTTTTTGGAGGGACGCGCTCCGTCGCGTCCGCAGCAGGTAGTGCAATATCCAAAGCCTTTCGGCCACGACGGAGCGTGGCCCTCCAAAATTCAAAGGCAAGTTACTTGCCGATGCGGGGCCGCCGGGCGGCGTGGGTCGCTTTTTACGAAGTCGTCATCTTTCAGAGAGGTCACATTAGTTTATATGCGTAAAAAAGATTATCTCCATACCCCGATCGAACATATTGACATCCAGGCGTTCGACGCCACGGATATCGTCAGGGCCATGCGCGGCATGTCCTTCACCGCCCGTGATCTGGCCGCCGCCGCCGACATTTACCAAAGGATGCTCGACGACCCTGATTGCGCCATCATCCTTACCCTGGCGGGCAGCACGAGCGCCGGCGGGTGTATGCAGATTTATGCCGATATGGTGAAATACAACATGGTGGACGCCATCGTGGCCACCGGGGCGGCCATCGTGGATATGGATTTCTTTGAGGCCCTTGGTTTCCGGCATTATCGGGGTCAGAGCAATGTGGACGACAGCCTCTTGAGAGGTCTCTACATTGACCGGATCTATGATACCTTCATCGATGAAGAGGAATTACAGGCCTGTGACCGGACCGTCAAGAAAATAGCCGACTCTCTTCCCCCAAGGCCCTATTCTTCCCGCGATTTTATCCGGGAAATGGGAAGATACCTGACGGTAAACGCCAAGAAGAAGGACTCCCTCATCCAGAGGGCCTACGAACAGGAGGTGCCGATCTTCTGTCCGGCCTTTTCCGACAGCAGCGCCGGCTTTGGCCTGGTCCTGCATCAGCACGAGAACCCGGATAAACACCTCTCCCTTGATTCAGTGAAGGATTTCCGTGAACTTACGGAAATTAAAATCCAGACCAAGGCCTCGGGCCTCTTTATCATCGGTGGCGGCGTACCGAAAAACTTCGCCCAGGACACGGTGATCTGCGCCGAACTACTCGGGATAGATGTGCCCATGCACAAGTACGCTGTCCAGATAACCGTGGCCGACGTGAGAGACGGGGCCTGTTCCAGTTCGACCCTCAAGGAGGCGAGTTCCTGGGGCAAGGTCGATACCGTCCATGAACAGATGGTCTTCGCTGAGGCAACCTCAGTGCTCCCCCTGATTATCAGCGCCGCCTATCACAGCGGCGCCTGGAAAAAGAGAGAACCCCGAAGGTTTTCCCGGCTATTTCATAACGAGTGATATTTTCTGTTTGTTTGGATTGTTTTCGAATTTACCGTGGTCAAGGAGGAAAACGGCAGGCGATGGTGGAGATGAGGGGGATCGAACCCCTGGCCTCGGCATTGCGAACGCCGCGCTCTCCCAGCTGAGCTACATCCCCACTAAGGACCCGCTTTTGGTGACGACGCTTCTATCCCATAACGCAAAAAGCGTCAAGATTTTTTATAACTGTCCGGGGGGGAGAGAAA
>JAXMLI010000019.1:0-6197 GCA_034368785.1 Smithellaceae bacterium
GCCTCCATCCTCTTTGGGAGCCAGATCATCAGAGTCCATGATGTAGCTGCCATGAAAAAATTGGCCTACGTCGCAGACGCAATTGCCGGGGCATGAAATGATTAGCTGATGCTTCGGGAAAAGGCTGGCTTCCCCTTTCTAATTTTTCGCTTTTTACAAGTTCATCCAGCCTGATGCCCGTAATTGGGAATATCCTCAAACCATGAAAGAAAACTCCGTAATCAAAATAATCTCGGCCTCTCCCGAAATTACGACATGGCTGGGATCAATCATTGGCGGATGTCTGAACAGGGGTGCGGTGGTAGCCCTGCAGGGTGAATTGGGGGCGGGAAAGACCTGGTTGACAAAGGGAATTGCCCAAGGAATAGGAATAGATCGCGAATATGAGATTACAAGTCCCACTTTTGTTCTGATCAACGAGTACCCCGGGGCAATCCCCCTTTTCCACATGGATGCCTACCGTCTCAGGGGAACCGAAGATTTGCAGGAACTTGGTTTTGAGGGAATCCATGATTCAACAGGGGTGTGGGTTATCGAGTGGGCGGAAAAGATAGGACCGGCGCTGCCGGATTTTACCATCACGATTCAAATGGCCTACCAGGATGAGAATAATAGAGAACTGATCATTTCCGGCGAGGCCGGAAAGCTTGCGGAAATTCGAAGCGCGTTAGTCAGGGAGGGTTTTTCGGAATGGCGTTAGTGGTCCAGAAATACGGCGGCACTTCGGTTGGCAATATTGAAAAAATCGAAAACGTGGCGCGGAAGGCGATAACGGTCCGGGAGGAGGGGAACGATCTGGTGGTGGTTCTCTCGGCCATGTCCGGAGAGACGGATCGTCTGATCGAACTGGCCATGCGGGCGTCGAATGATCCTGATCCGCGGGAGTATGATTCTCTTATTTCCACGGGAGAGCAGGTGACCGTTACCCTGCTTTCCATCATCCTGAACAGGCTTGGGTACAAGGCCCGCTCTTTTTTGGGTTTTCAGGTAAAGATTAAGACCGATCAGGCCTTCAATAAGGCAAGAATACAGGAGGTTGAAACAGCCGCCATCCGGGACGCCCTCGACAAGGGGATAATCGTTGTGATGGCAGGTTTTCAGGGGGTAGACGAATACGGCAATATTACCACGTTAGGAAGAGGCGGTTCGGACACCAGCGCCGTGGCCCTCGCCGCCGCGCTGAAGGCGGACGTCTGCGATATATATACCGACGTGGATGGTGTTTACACCACCGATCCGAATATTTGCAGCCAGGCGCGACGTCTCGACCGAATATCCTATGACGAAATGCTGGAAATGGCCAGGGCGGGCGCCAAAGTCCTGCAACCCAGATCGGTGGAACTGGCGAAAAAATATAACGTGCCTGTTTATGTTAAATCATCATTCACCGATGGGGGCGGGACCCTGGTGACAAAGGAGGATCGCGAAATGGAAAGAGAAGTTTTGTCGGGTGTGACTTATGATCGTGACCAGGCGAAAATAACGGTAGTCAGCGTACCTGATAAACCTGGCGTCGCCGCCCGCCTCTTTACACCCCTTTCGGAACACAATATTGTCGTGGATATGATTATCCAGAATGCCAGTCGCGAGGGCTCCACGGATTTGACCTTTACGGTCTCCCGTAAAGATTTGAAGGAAGCTGAGCGTCTGGTGAAAGAGGTGGTGAACGAGATCGGGGCGCAGCGGGTCGAATTTGACGATAATGTGGCCAAGGTATCGATAATCGGGGTAGGGATGATCAGCCACGCGGGTGTTGCGGCCAGGATGTTTTCTGTACTGGCCGATGAGGGCATCAATATCATGATGATCAGCACCTCGGAAATTAAGATTTCCTGCATCATTGAGGCAAAATATACAGAGTTGGCCGTAAATGTTCTCCACCGGGCCTTTGGTCTGGAGAAGAAAGCCTGAGGCTCATACGCCGGATAAATCTCCCTGACAAGATCCCCTGCCACTTTTGGACAACAAGCGCCCCGGAGGGGACATGATAGTTGTGACGGATAGACAGCTCCTCGGTTTTGTCTCTGTTGTGGCGATTGCCCTGATCATCTATGGCATCAATCTGACGACCCCTTCCCGGCCCGGAGGGGTCATTCCCTCCTATGGCGATATTAGCCAGGAAAACGTCGTCGTGGAACTAACGGGTGGGGTCCCTTCCTCCGGAATATACTCCCTTCCCCTGGGGTCTGACCTCCAGGACCTCGCTGATGCGACTGGGCTCATAAATATTAAAATAAAGAATAACGCCAGGCTTAAACTGCAAAGAGGCGAGAAATATAACATCGAAAAAGGTTATCTATTGAAAACCGGGGCAATGCTGTCCTCGAAGAAACTGTCGCTTGGTCTAACCCTTGATATCAATGAGGCAACGGAAGAAGACCTGATCCTCATTCCCCAAATCGGGAAAAAAACCGCGCAGGAAATAATCCGGTTCCGTCAGGCTCGCGGCAGGATCGCGGAACTTGAGGATTTAAAAAATATTAAAGGGATAAAAGAAAAGAGGCTCTATTTGCTGAGAAAGTACCTTCATGCGGGAGAATTGGCTGGAGAAGCTCGCTAGGGGTGGAGATATTCAGTTGGCCTGTGCCAGTATCCGTTTCTCATTTTTGTAATCATTGAATAAAGAGACTACCCTCTTTACATAGGTATGCGTCTCTCGAAACGGCGGAATCCTGTTGCCATGTCTCATGACCGCGCCCTCACCGGCGTTATATGCCGCCAGGGCAAGGGTAAGATTTCCGGGAAAGAGATCCATCAGGTAACGAAGATATCTGACCCCCCCTTCGATATTGCTCTGGGGGTGGAATGAATCATGAACGTTAAGAGACGCAGCCGTCGCGGGCATCAGCTGCATCAGTCCTCTGGCGCCGACCGGAGAGACTGCCTTATGATTGAAGTTGGATTCGGCTTTGATAACCGCCTTGATCAGATTCTTTTCGATATTGTATTTTTGTGCCGCGTCCGTGATTAGATGGTCGTATTTGGCCGGGTCTATCCGGGAATCAATATGCTCCCTTTTTTCCGAATAGACCCGGATGTAATTGACGCCGTATTTGGTGGGAACATTTGTGAGATGGATTGTTCCTGATTCATCCGTGTATTTGTAGATATCCCCCATGGCCGTGACTGGGTTAAGCCCACAGAAAAGAAGTGACGCAGTAAAGAAGAAAAACAACAGCCGACGAAGCACTCGGACCTCATAAACAGGATTACGGAAACCGCCTTTTAGATGCGGCCACACATTATAGAAATAAGCCGTAAACATCAAGCCCTTTATCTTCCAATGGACAGCTGGTTGTTCTTGACATAAATATCTTATGGTGGTAATTGCACACGCGAATCAAGCAACCTATGTCGGGGCGTGGCGCAGTTTGGTAGCGTATCTGAATGGGGTTCAGAGGGTCGGAGGTTCAAATCCTCTCGCCCCGACCATAAATCTCTGGAGAATGGCCGCCTTTCGGGCGGCTTTTCTTTTTTTAATATATAGCCACTGCTGCAATATTACCCGAGGTCCGCAACGACGGGTATTTGCCGGTTGACAATCAGCGCGGCAGTGCATATATAACTGGCCAGTCGGTACTTTACTGGTTAAAAGGGCGAGAGTGGCGGAACTGGCAGACGCACTGGACTTAGGATCCAGCCCGCGCAGGCGGATAGGGGTTCAACTCCCCTCTCTCGTACCAACGGCAGGAGTTCCAGAGAAAACCTATAAGGAGAAAATCTGAACGTGATCGGAACAACAGCTACAGTGAAGGTTGAAGAAACAAGTTCTGTAACCAGGAAACTTGAGTTCGATGTACCTTGGCCGGAAGTAAAAAAAGAGATGGACATTTCCTATGCGAAGCTTTCAAAGAAGTCCAAGATCAAGGGATTCCGCCCCGGAAAGGCGCCGCGGCAGGTGTTGGAAGCCTACTACAAGGAACAGGCTGAAGAGGAGACAATATATAATTTAATAAACAGGTTATATTTCGATTCGCTAAAAGAAAATGGAATCCATGCCCTGGCCCAGCCAAGGATTGATCAACGGGGGATTACGGCAGAGAATAACTTTACCTTTACGGCCAGCGTGGAAGTTGCGCCGGTCGTGGATCCCCAGGGTTATAAGGACCTGGTCATTACTAAAGTTGTAAGAGAAGTAAAACAGGAAGATGTTGAAAGTGTCCTGCAAAAATTGAGAAGATCCTTTGCCACCGTTCAAGAATTGACCGAGGAGCGCGGGATTGCCAAGGGCGATTATGTGACCCTGGATTTCCAGGGATATTTCAATGGCGAGAAACAGGACGATCTCAAGGGCATAGACGCCGTTGTTCTACTGGATGGTTCAACGACCCTCCCCGACTTCGAGGATCAGCTGACAAATCTGAAGAAGGGTGAGGAAAAGGAATTTATAATCACCTATCCGGCGGATTATCATGAGCAAAAATATGCGGGACGCGAGGCATCCTTCCACGTAAGCATAAAAGATATACAAAAGCAGATACTGCCTGAGGTTGATGAAGATTTCATAAAAAATTTCGAGAAATATTCTTCCCTTGAGGAATTGACCGATAATATCAGAAAATCTCTTGAGGCTCAGTATCAGGAAGAGGCTAACGAGAAATTTAAAAACGACGTCATTGATAATCTGTTCAAGCAAAATGAATTTGATGCGCCGCCGTCGCTCATTGAAAGTGAGACCTATTCCCTGATGGAGGAACACAGCCGGATGCTTATGTCCCATGGCGTATCGAGGGAGCAATCCGCGGAAAGGGCATATCAACTCTATAATTCCCTGAAACCGGAGGCGGTTAAAAGGGTAAAGGCCATGTATCTCCTTCAAGGAATTGCCGCCAAAGAATCCCTGATAATTGAAGCTGCCGAGATCGATGAGGCAATCAAGGCCATGGCCAATGTCCGCGGGGAAGACTTTGAAGAGCTGAAGAAGAGGTTTATTGATAATAACATGCTGGAGGTCATGGCGGGTCAGCTGCTGGAAAAGAAGGTGTTCAAGTATATCGAAGACACTGCTCTGATGGCCGCGGCTGGCGAGCCAAGCAGGGAAGGGGATTGTTAATGAACCTTATTCCCATGGTGGTGGAGCAGGACGGGCGAGGCGAGAGGGCATTTGACATATATTCCCGGCTCCTCAAGGACAGGATCGTCTTCCTGGGATCGGGCATCGACGATAATGTTGCAAATCTTATTATCGCCCAGCTTCTTTATCTTGAGTCGGAGAATCCGGACAAAGAGATATATATGTACTTAAACAGCCCCGGGGGGCATGTGAGTTCCGGGATGGCGATTTACGACACCATGAACTACATTAAGCCCGATGTGTGTACCGTCTGCATGGGGCAGGCGGCAAGCATGGGGGCCCTTTTGCTGGCGGCGGGCAAGAAGGGAAAGCGTTATGCCCTGCCTCATTCGAGAATATTAATTCATCAGCCCCTGGGCGGTTTTCATGGTCAGGCGACGGATATAGACATTCAGGCCAGAGAAATCCTTCGGCTGAAAGATGAGCTCAACCAGATACTCTCTTCTCTAACCTCTCAGCCCTTGGAAAAGATCCAGCTGGATACGGAGCGTGATTATTATATGACCACGGATCAGGCTATCGCGTATGGCCTGATTGATGAAATCGTATATAAGAGGTAACAATAAACATGCGAAAGGGAGATAAAAGGGGAAAAAATGGCTAAAAGAGGAAGCTATAATCAAGGTGGGCACGGTATGCTTTTCTGCTCCTTCTGCGGTAAGACGCAGCACGAAGTCCGCAAGCTGGTAGCCGGTCCCACTGCGTATATATGCGATGAGTGCATTGAACTTTGCAAATCTATTGTAGAAGAAGAAAAGGCGGTGCTGCATTCAGATGATCCCGGTAGAAGAATACCAGAACCAAAGAATATCAAAAAATTTCTCGATCAGTATGTGATCGGTCAGGAGAAATCCAAAAAAATACTCGCCGTGGCGGTATATAACCACTACCGTCGGATTCAATGTACGCCGGAAGTGGATGAGCTGGAAATCCAGAAGAGCAACATTCTTTTGATCGGACCGACAGGATCAGGAAAAACCCTGCTGGCCAAAACGCTGGCCAAGATGCTGAATGTGCCTTTTGCCATCGCCGATGCCACCACCCTTACCGAGGCGGGTTATGTCGGCGAGGATGTGGAAAATATCATCCTCAGCCTGCTGCAGAACGCGGACTATGATGTGGA
>JAXMLI010000020.1:0-4797 GCA_034368785.1 Smithellaceae bacterium
GGAAAAGGTAGCGGAAAACCTGACCTTCCGATGGGTAAGGTATTCATAAAAACCATCAAGAACCTCCATCAGTTCTTCATGGGCGATACCTCGTCGGTCATGACTTAAAAGACCAGTGGCGACCAGGGAAAAGGGTGTGACAACCGATACCTCGTTGATCGCCAGGACGATTTCATAGCCAATCTTGCGGTAAAAGCTCTGCCTCTCCGACGTATTCATCTCGGTCAGGCTTTTTTCCTGCTCCGCGAGATAGGATTTCAGCAGAACGGGTTCCCCCACGTTCACATAGACGCTCCCGAATCGCTTGCCGAGAATTTTACCGCTCTTTATCACATCTGTGGTTTTCTCCCGCTCCTTGGCCGCCCCGGCCAATTCGTTGAGATAGGCCTTCTCTTCGACTACCTTGTCATAACCGATGTAGATGGGGATCATGGCCAGATCGTTGCAGGCCTTTTCCTGGTAAGCTTGGATGATCATGGAAAGGATGCCATATTTTGGAAGCACCATCTTGCCGGTCCGGCTTCTGCCCCCTTCAATGAAGAACTCCATGGGGAGTCCCTCTTGCATCAGGATTTTCAAGTATTTGGCGAATACCTCGCCGTAGAGGACATCGCCCTTAAAGGTACGGCGCAGAAAAAAGGCCCCGGACTTCCGGAAGAGATAACCAATGGGCCAGAAAGAGAGATTCTCCCCGGCGGCGATAAAGGGCATCTGGATCTTGTGCATGTAAAAAACGTAGGAGAGGACGAGATAATCTATATGGCTCCGATGACAGGGGATGATCACAAAAGGCATTTTCTTTGACAGACTTCTTATCTTTGCCAATCCCTCACGGTCTATAACAAGGCCATCATAGATATTGTTCCAAAGCCAGGTCAGGAACCTGGCCCATAATTCAACCAGCGCGTCGTTGTAATCGGCGGCTATCTCCTGGAGATTCTTTCTCGCCTGCCGGTTGAGCGCTTCATAAGACTTTTTTTCCTTTACGGCCAGTTCTTCAATCACCTCCCGTAGCAAGTCGTCCCGGAGGGTAATGTTGATTATTTCCTCTCTGGATTTAAGAACAGGGCCTACAATCGAGGCCTTCTCGTCATCAATCCGATCGATCAGTTCCCCTCTCAGATTACCGGCAAGCGCCTCTGTGGAAAGTGCCTGGTTATCCTCAAGGTAATCCGACAGTTTAATCGGCTCCGCCATTATCACCGAGGCTTTGCTCGCATACCTGAGAAACGTGATTACGCGTCGCAGGGGGCCTGTATGCTCATCCTGGCCGAAGAGAATGCTGATGATCCCCTCCTCTTCTCTCAACCTGCGGCGGCCATAGGTTATCAGGACAGGCACCAGGAAAACGGAGACGTCCAGGTCTTTCTGGGATTTAATCAGCCTGGTCAACGTCCGGTCGACAAATTCATTATCGAAGAATTCCGAACTGCCCAGATGAATTATCACATGCCTCTGGTCTTTAATGACCCCTTCGAGGTGCCCCAGTCTCCCCGCCTCTCTGGGCTTCTTTTTGAATGTCCGCCTGAACAGACTGGAAATAAACACCTTCCAGGCAATGGGAAAAGGCTGCCAGATCGTCATATTTACGCCATGACAGTAGCTAGGCGCCGGGAAAATATTTCTCTCTGCGAGATCGTCCAGGATCAGACAATTGAGCTGGCTCTTGTGTTTAATGGCATAAACTACTACCCCCTGCTCGCCAAGTTTTCTTAATTCCTCAATATGTTCATCGGATATCTCGACCCGGGAAAGGAACCTCTTGACCAGCCTGTAAATGGTATATTCCCCTCGCTTGTACAGCACACCTGCCTTGTACTCGCCTGTTTCTGCGATCCATTGTCGTACTCTGGCAGTGATTGTCATTTCGGGTCCCACTCGGCTATTCACTAAACTCTTCGGGAAATCTTTCGCCCATGAAACTCTCAACCCGCTTACGAATTTCCGCAACGGATGAATAGTTGAGCACCTCATTAAGCAGCGCCTTCGATTCTCCAAGGGAAGTCCTTCGTATTATCTTCTTGATTCGCGGGATTGCCAAGGGGTTCATGCTCAGTTCGTCCAGTTCCATGCCAAGGAGTATCACCGTATAAAGAGGTTCACCGGCCATTTCCCCGCAGATAGAAACTGGAATGCCCGCCTCGTGACCCGCTTCCACCACCTGTTTCAGCAGTCTTAAAATCGCCGGATGCAGCGGCTCATAAAGATAGGTTACCTTTTCGTTAACCCGGTCCACGGCCAGCAGATATTGAATCAGATCATTGGTTCCGATACTGAAAAAATCCGCCTCCTTGGCCAGGTCACGAGCCATTACTACGGCGGAAGGGACTTCGATCATAATACCGACTTCGACTTTATCGCCTATGGGTACCCCTTCCGCTACCAGTCCTTGTTTCACCTGCCCCAGTATCTCTTTGGCTTCCCTGAGTTCCTCAACACTGGAGATCATCGGGAAAAGGACCCTCGTTCTTCCCATCGCGCTGGCCCGGAGAATCGCCCTGAGCTGCGTGATGAATAGTTCCTTTTCCTTCAGGGAAAAACGAATGGCCCGCAATCCCATCTGAGGATTGGCCTCTCTGGGCGACTTTGCCTCCGCAAAGACCTTATCCGCGCCAAGATCGAAGGTTCTGATATTGGTCCAGGCAAGTCCATTCTGGCCGATTACGCGGCTGTAGCTCTGGAAGTGATCTTCCTCCGTCGGGGGGCTCTCCCGGTTGATATAGATAAACTCCGTGCGATACAGTCCGATACCCTCGGCGCCGCAGCTTATCGCCGTCGGTATCTCTTCCAGAAATTCTATGTTGCTGCTGATCTTGATCTTATGGTTATCCCGGGTGATCGCGGGCAGCCTGGCGTATTTCAGGGTCACCAGCTCGGCGTCAAGGTACAGCCTCTTCTTGTCTTCATAGCGTTTCAGCATTTCCTGATCGGGATTTATGATCACGATACCGGATGTGCCGTCGATAATTATCTCGTCGTTAGTTTTTGCTACGGCAGTGAGTGTCTCCAGCCCCAGCACCGCCGGTATCCCTATCGCCTTGGTTACAATTGCGGTATGAGAGGTCTTGCCTCCCATGTCGGTGGCAAAACCAAGAACCTTGTCCATCATCATCTGCGCCGTATCCGCGGGGGATAAATCCCTGGCGATGATGATCACGCCCTTTCCCAGGTCTTTAATGACCGGTTTGTTGATCCCGGCCAGACTTCTGATGACCCGCTGGCCCACGTACTCTATATCCGCAATCCGGCCACGCAGATAATGATCGGTAACCTTCTCAAAGACAGCCCGGTACCGGTCTATGGTCATCTTGACCGCCCACTCGGCATTTACAAGGGCTTCTTCAATGTTTTGCACCGTACCCTTAACGAAGGCCTTGTCCCGCAGGATCATCATGTAAACGTCGATAATGTATAGCGGCTCGGCGCCGGCCATAAAACCGAGATTATTCTTTAATTCCCGAAGCTGCCTTTCCGATTCCCGCAGGGCTTTCTTCAGACGTTTTACTTCCTTTGCGACCAGATCAGGATTGGTCAGTTTATAGAGCGTCACCGGCTCGTCAACCCGATCATACAAATAGGCTTTGCCTCTGACAATGCCGGGCGATACGCCGATGCCCCTCAGCAAGAAAGTGGGTTTACCTTCTTCCTTCTCCATCAGTCCTCGTTAAATTTTGCAATAAATAAGCGCTCCAGCGCTTCCATGGCGTCGCGCGCATCATTACCCTCGGCAATTACTGTGAGGAAACTGCCGCTCTGGCACGCAAGTGTCAGGATACCCAGGAGACTCTTGCCGTTCACCTGGATGCCATCTCTTTCCAGGGTCACATTGGACTTGAATCGACTTGAAACTGAGACAAGTTTGGCCGCAGCTCGGGCATGGAGACCAAGTTTATTTTTTACCTCCAGGGTTCTTGTTATCACAATATTATTGGTGCGACCATGGTCACGGCTACCATCAGGTAAAAAATAAGCAGCGTAGAAACCCCGCGTTTGATCAGGCTGTAAAAAACCAGGATTAGAAGCAGTAATCCAAACCGTACAAACAGGTCTTCGGAAAAGAGAAACCTGCCGGCAGCCATACCGGTAACGGGCAGGGCAAGTCCTCCGAGCAGCATCAGGGACAGCATACGCAAATATCCTCCCGCGCGGGGCAAATCGAGTGATCCGATATAATCGTACCCCTGCCGGCCTCGCCTGTATCCCTCTTTGAATCCTTCATAGCGAATATAGCAGTGGAAAAAGTTATAGACAGCGACAAACGCCAGGGGCGCCCAGGCCGAACCGTTGAAGGCGATAATGACGGCAGACAGTGCGGTAAAAGTTCTCAGCGCCCCCCAGAAAAAGGTATCGCCTATCGCCGCGTAAGGCGGGGCAAGAACGCTTTTCAGGCTGACGACGGCCTCACCCTGGTCGTTATTCAGATCGCCTTCCAGCCGGACCGCAGAGGCGATGATCGCGCCTGCCAGATAGGGATGGGTGTTGAACCTGTCAAGATGGCGGTTAAGAAAAGACTTCATTTTCCCCTTATCTTGGGCGAATCCTCTTGCCGCCGGCAGTATCGAAAAGGCAAACCCCAGATTCTGCATCTTTCGCTGATTGAGTGATGCCTGGATAAAAAGAGACCTTATAAATATTTCCCACGACCTGGGTTTCATTAAGCAGATATACCTCATATCCCGCCGGAATTTACACCAGGTGCCTACCATTATAACCAATCTAAGTCAACATTTCTCGCCCTGGAAACTAATTGCCGGGAGCATATCATTTTTTTCTTGACAGGGGTTTGAGTTGCTGCTA
>JAXMLI010000021.1:0-5636 GCA_034368785.1 Smithellaceae bacterium
TTACGTGACCGGGTCTGGTTGCGGTGATGATGTTCCGGCATAATCCCTCTTCTCCAGGAGGAACGATTCCAGGGCGGTCATGAGAACCACCAGGGTTTCCGGCTGAAGGGCGGAGATGGCAATGGCCTCGAATCGCCGGGAGAGGGTTAAGAGGATGTTCTGGTCGGGGAAAATATCAGTCTTGTTGAATACCCGGATCGTTGGCTTGTACGCCAGTTCAAGCTCCACAAGAATCCGGTCCACCGAGGCAATCTGTTCCTCGAAACGGGGATTGCTCACATCTATTACATGGAGGAACACGTCGGCATCCTTGAGTTCGTCCAGGGTGGCCCTAAAGGCGGCCATGAGTTCCTTGGGCAGATCCCTGATGAATCCCACCGTATCGGTAATCACCGCCTCCGTATCCCGGGGAAACCGGAGCCGGGAACTCTTCGGGTCCAGCGTGGCGAAGAGCTTGTTTTCCGTAAAGACGGAACTTGAGGTGAGGGAGTTCAAAAGGGTGGATTTCCCCGCGTTGGTGTAGCCCACGATAGAGATGACCGGCAACCCCTGCTTGCCCCTTCTGATCCGGTACTGATTCCTGGCCCGGCTGATCCCCTCGATTTCCTTCTCCAGACGATTGATCCGGTCCCGGACCCGGCGGCGGTTGATTTCCAGCTTCGTTTCCCCCGGACCCGTGCCGCCGATCCCGCCGGTGAGGCGGGACATGGCGGTATTTTTCGTTACCAGCTTGGGAAGGAGATATTTAAGCTGGGCCAGTTCCACCTGAATCTTCCCCTCCCTGGTCAGGGCGCGCCGGGCAAAGATGTCGAGAATCAACTGAGTCCGGTCGATGACCCGCATCTCCGTGAAATCGCCGATGGACCTGACCTGAGCGGGGGACAGCTCATGGTCGAATATCAGGAGATTCGCCCCGATCTGCAAGGCCCTGATCACCACGTCCGAGAGTTTCCCCTTCCCGAGCATGAACTTCGGGTCCACCTGAGACCGATGCTGGATGACCTGGTCGAAAACCTCCACCTCGCAGGACCGGGCCAGTTCTTTTAGTTCATCCAGCGCCGCCTGGGAATCGGACAGCGGGTCCGTCTCCACCCGGATCAGGAACGCCCGCTCGGAGGAGTCCACCCGGCGGGCCTTTTGTTTCCTCGCCAATTCTTCCTCCAGGGACCCGATGAAGGAGAGGAAGTTCTGTTCTATCTCTGAGGGCGTGGCCGGTTCCAGGGTGATCCAGAAATTTCCTTCGGTATTTTCCGGGATAAGATGGGCCAGGTGGACCGGACCGGGCAAACCGTTCTCCTGGACCTTGATGGCGCAGATCAGATCAAGACGCAGCAGGGCCAGGTCGGTGAGATCATCGTCGGTGAGATTTTCCCCGTTTAAGTGGGTGTGGATAAGGCGGAGTCCCTTGAAACGGACGGAAGAGGCGCGGAATCGCTCCAGGGAGGGGATCATAATCTGCCGGTTATCGCCGACAATAACAGAAACGGTCTCTCCCCGACGGTTGACCAGGATGCCCAGCTGGCGGTTGATCTCCCGGGACAATTCGGCAAGCTGCCGTGCCACCTCCGGCGCGTACATCCTCGCGGGCGGCGTCTTGCGACGGTAGAGCAACTCGATTCTTTTCAGCTGGTCTGACTTCAGGCCCGTCAGATGGCCGTGGATTTTTTCTATCGCTAGCCTCTTTCTTTGGTGGATGGCGTCTTCTTAAAACGGTACGCTTGGGCGGAATCGGGCAGCCTTTTTTCGCTCACGGCAGCCACGACGGAGCGTGGCCCTCCACTTTACGGTCATTTGAACTTATGGGGACTTACCTTCCGTTCCATGCCATCAAGGAAGGAAGACCAGGCATTGGTGCGAAAGGGTGCGATGATCTTGTCGGGCTTCCCCTGGGCGCAGCGCGGGCAGACAAGCATCTCGTTCCCCTCGCCGATCTTCTGGATCACGTCGAACCGGTGCGCGCATTTCCCGCATTCATAGGTATATATCGGCAAACTGCTCTCCCCTCATACATTGAAACGAAAGTTAATGATGTCCCCATCCTTCACCAGATAATCCTTTCCCTCCAGTCGCCCCCTGCCCTGGGATTTCGCCTTGGGAAGAGACTCGCCGCAAGCGATAAAATCGTCGTAACTCACCACCTCGGCCTTGATGAAACCCCGCTCAAAGTCCTTATGAATCGCCCCGGCGGCCTTCGGCGCCCGGCTCCCGGCGGGAATCACCCAGGACTTGACCTCGTCGCTGCCCACGGTAAAGAAGGCGATCCGGCCCAGGGTGGAAAAGGCGGCCTGGATGATCCGCCCGAAGGCCGGTTCGGCATAACCCAGGGAGGCCAGGTACTCCCGCTGTTCTGCCGGGGCGAGGCTGCCAAGCTCCGCTTCGATCTCGCAGCAGATGCCCAGAACCTGGGCGGAGGGGCTGCTGAGTTCCCGAAACCGGCCAACCGCGCCGGGATTATCCTCCCCCAGGTTGAGGACGATGAGTTCCGGTTTGATCGTCCAGAATCCGTAGCCCCGCAGGTGGAAGGCCTCCTCGGGGCTGAGACCCATCCCCCGGAACGTGCCGCCCGCCTCCAGTTTTTCCCTGGCCGCGGCAAGGAGCTGAAGCTGCGCGGCCTCCTGGGGATTAATCGCCTTTTTCGCCATTTTGGCCGATCTTTCCAGGCGGTTTTCCACTACCTGAAGATCAGACAGGATCAATTCCTCGGACAACTGCTGGTACTGATCCGCCATGTCCTTTACGTCACCGGTGGAGAAACCATCCACGATATGAATGATCCCGTCAACGCCGGCCAGGGTCTGCCGCAGGGATTCCCACATTTTTTCCCCGGCGGCATGGACGTCAATCAGGGGGATCCTGGCGGGGGCGACCCGCTCGGGCTGGAAAATCTCCACCAGCCGGTCAAACCGGGGATCAGGCACCGCCGCCTGGCCCCGGACACAGGTTTCGCCGTGCATTTCCCGGCTTTTGATGCCGGTCATAATCTCAAAAAGGGTACTCTTGCCGCTCTGGGGAAGCCCCAAAATTCCTATTTCCACGATAAATTGTAACTCCTCAGATTCAGGTGTAGGGTGGGTTAGGCAGCTTTATCGCCGTAACCCACCGATACCAGGTAATTGGTGGGTTACGCTATCGCTAACCCACCCTACATGAAAAATGCTATCTTGAGGCAATTGCAAAACTCCTGCGGACGCGACGGAGCGCGTCCCTCCATGCCCCAAAACAGGTTATTTTCGGCGCCTTTTGGAGGGCCTAGCGAAGTCGTGGCCGTCTTTACCGTGAGTTTTGCAATTACCTCTCTTGATTGCTTATTGGAATTAGTAGCCTTCAGCCTATCTCTTTCCAAAAGCCTGCTCGATCCGGGTCATGGCTTCCTGCAGCCGGTCATCGGGCACCGTCAGGGAGATCCGGATGAACCCCTCTCCGTATTCCCCGTAGGCCCGTCCCGCGGCTACCACCACCCCGGTTTTTTCCAGGAGCTGGTCGGTAAATTCCAGGGAACTCAGGCCCTTGGGCGTGGGCACCCAAAGATAGAAGGTACCCCGGGGCGGGTGGAAATCAATGCCGATCCGGCGGAGGGTTTTCAGCACCAGATCACGACGCCGGCTGTAAATCGCCAGCATCTTTTCGATGGTGGCCTCTTCGTGACGCAGTGCGTAGATTCCGGCGAACTGGATGGGATTGAAAATCCCCGAATCGGTATTTTCCTTGACCTTGCTCATGGCGGCGATCAGGGCCGGGTTGCCCGCGGCCATGCCGATGCGCCAGCCTGTCATGTTGTAGGGTTTGGAAAGGGAGTTCAGTTCCACCCCCACCTCTTTGGCCCCGGCGGCCTTCAGGAAACTGAGCCTTTCCTGTCCGGCGAAGACCATTTCGCTGTAGGGATTGTCATAGCAGACGGCGATTTCGTTTTTCTTCGCGAAGGCCACCACCCGGTCGAAGAAGGCCGGATTGGCGCAGGCGCCGGTGGGATTATTGGGGTAATTGAGGAACATGGCCGTGGCCCTGGTGAGAATTTCCGCAGGAATCGCTTCAAAGTCCGGCAGATAGGCGGTTTTTTCGTGAATCGGCATGCTGTAGGGGATCGCCCCGCCCAGGAGGATACTGGCGCGATAAGCCGGATAGCCCGGATCGGTCATGAGGACAATGTCGCCGGGGTTCGTCCGGGCCAGGATGAAGTGATGACAACCCTCCTTGGAACCGATCAGGCCGAGCAGTTCCGTGGCCGGATCGAGAGTCACGCCGTAATGATCCAGGTACCACCGGGCCACCTCGGCCCGAAAGGCCGCCATGCCCTTTTCTTCATCGGTGGGGTAACGGTGATTTTCAGGATCCCGGGCCTTCAGGCACAGTTCCTCGATGATGGAGGCGGGAGTGGGTTCCACGGGGTCGCCGATGGCCAGACTGATCACATCCACCCCCTCGGCCCTGGCCCGGGCGATCTTCTTTCTCAGCTCCATAAAGAGGTAGGGAGGTATCCCCTCCAGACGTTCGGCAGTTCTCAATGCTGTCTCCTTTGTCGTGCGTGATTTTATGGTGGACGGGGTGGACGGAGTGGACTTGGTGGACGTTGTGGACCGATTTTGTCCACCTGGTCCACTTAGTCCACCAAGTCCGCCCCGAGCGGTCATTTGTAGGCCTCATCCCAGAGACGCCCCTCATACACTACCTGGGCGCTTCCCTCCAGATATACCTTGTGGAAGTCCTCCCGGTTCCGTTCGAAGTAGATGTTCAGGCTTTCCCCGCTCCGGACGATTACCTCCACCGGCGATTCCACCAGCTCCAGGCTCGCGCTGATCAGGGCGGAGGCCACATCGCCGGTGCCGCAGGCCAGCGTTTCATCCTCCACGCCTCGCTCGTAGGTCCGGACCTGCAGCCTATGCCGGCCCAGGACCTTCACGAAATTGGCGTTGGTTCCCGCCGGCTGCCAGGCGGCGTGATAGCGTATTTCCCGGCCCAGGCGGAAGACGTCGGTGTGCTCCAGGTCCTCATGGTAGGACACCACGTGGGGGACGCCGGTATTGATGCTGTGCAGCAGGTAGCTTTCCCCGAGCAATTCCGTTTTGAGGTTCAGGGCCAGGTTTTTAGGATCGGTCAATCTGATCTTCACCCTGCTGCCGTTCACCGTGGCATCAATAATCCCGGCCCGGGTGACAAAGGACATGTTTTCCCCTGCTATTCCCTTGAGATAGGCAAAGCGCGCGGCACAGCGGCCGCCGTTTCCGCACATCTCCACCTCGCTGCCGTCGGCGTTGAAGAACCGCCACTGAAAATCCGCCTGGGTTGATTCCTCAATGAGGATCAGACCGTCGGCGCCGACGGAAACAGCCCGCCGGCAGATTTTCTTCACGAGCGCGACAATATCCAGATCATCCAGTCTGCGGTCCCGATGGTCGATAATGATAAAATCATTCCCGCTTCCGCTCATCTTGTAAAAATCAATCATTTGGCACCTCTTGTTTTTCCAAGCCTGCCGTCACCATACCAAATTTCCCGCCGATTGATAAAGGAATATCGTAACTGCTCCTGTTCAAAGTTGACGACCTCGAAAAAAGCGACCCACGCCGCTAGCGGCGGTTCTGTATCAGTAATTAACTCGCCTTGGGCTTCGGATGGCCATGCTTCGTCATGGCCGCAAG
>JAXMLI010000022.1:0-4462 GCA_034368785.1 Smithellaceae bacterium
TTGCGCGGACCCAAAAGAGAAGAAGAAAAAGGTCTAGTTAGGGCAGGTTGTAGTAAAAAACCACCGGAAATCCGTCAATCCGGGAGGTCAGGGGAAATCTCCGTTTTCCCCTTGACATTACTTATCATGGATGTCCCCCGATTACCTCCCGATTACCTAAAAGTGAGCCGCCTCCTCGATGAGGAATGCCGCCAATCCACATACCCTGCCATACCGCATCACCAACCCCTGTTTTTCAATGAAATATATCCCTTGACAGGCAAAAATAGCCCCCCTATACTCCAAACCGTAAAAAGCAATACCTTATCAATAATATTAATCAATCCGTCCGTTACGAGATTGATCGCCGTCCCGTCTTTTGTTCACCTCGGGGTCGGCTAAAACGGACCGAGGAGATTCAATACTATCTTTCCCATGAGCCCCAAGGAGACAATGTGGGGACCCTGGTTCCGAGCAGGGTGGCGGGGGCCGTGATCCATGATCCCCGGGAGGCCGCCCGGCGGGTTTTGACGATAGCCAGGGAGGGCCGGGTAACTGCCTGTGACGGAACGGAAATATCCCTGATCGCCCAGACCCTCTGTGTGCATGGAGATAATCCACAGGCGCTGGAACTGGTGCGGATGATCAGGGAAGTCCTCACCGCGGAGGGAATTACCGGAACGGCAGATGGAGTCGCTCAATCAATACAAAAGCCTGTAGCGTTCAGGTAATACGCCGCCCACGGAGACTTGTTCATGGAACAAACCGACGACAGCCTGAGAAGCAAGGTGATGATGAAAATCCGCATGGCCAGCGATCTTCCGGCCATGGCGGAAACGGTCACTATCGTCAACAAGTTCAAATCCTCGGAAGACACGTCAATCTCGGAGCTCGCCAATGTCCTGCTGAAGGACTACGCCATGACGACCAAAATCCTGAAGGTCGTGAACAGCGTCCATTACTCCCAGTCCGCGCAGGTCACGACCATCTCCCGCGCGATCTTCCTCATGGGCATCGAACAGATCAAGAACATCGCCTTGACCCTGATGCTTTTTGAACAGCTGCAGAAGAACAGCTCCCAGACAGAGATCATGGACGCCATCATCCAGGCTTACTGCAGCGGCGTCATTGCCCGGAAGATCGTGGCGGATCTGAACGACGTGGAAGAGGAAGAGGCCTTTATCTGCGCCCTGCTCCATCCCCTCGGGAAGATCATCATCGCCCACACCATGCCCGAGAAGCTTGCCGAGATCAGAGGGGTCGCCGCTGAACAGGACATCTCCGAGGAGCGGGCATCTGCCTCGGTGCTCGGCATCTCGTTCGAGGAGCTCGGGACCACCATCGCTACTGAATGGAACTATCCGCAAAAGATCGTAAAGAGCATGTGTCACACCAGCGCGGGGAACGTCGGGGCCGATGCAGAGGAGAGCTGGAAACTCGGCGCGGTTGCGACCCTCTCCAACGAAATGTCGAACGTCCTTGCCTCGGACGCGGAACGGAACGAGAAGGAAGGCAAACTCAAGGGCCTCCTCGCCTCTTTTTCAGCCGACCCCCTGCCGCTGAAGAATAAAAACATCGAAAAGCTGGTCAGCACGTCTGCGCAGGACTTCAAACAGCTTGCGACGATCCTCAACCTCAACCTGCAAAAATCCAAATTCAGCAGGAAGCTGGACCAGTGGTCGGAGGAGAGCGAGCCTTCCGCTCCTGAAACGGAGGTCTTTTCCTTTAAAACGGAGTCGCTCAAGACCGTTGATACGCTGTTTGCAGCCGAGGAGGAAAATCCCGAGTCCATCTTTTCAAAGGGGATCCAGGAAATCAACACTGCCATGCTGGGGCCTTACGCATTGAATGACGTGATCCGTATAGCCCTGGAAACAATCTTCCGCGGGATGAACACAGCGCAGGCCTCGCGGGTGCTGTTCTTTGTGCGGGATGTCAAGCGTCCGCAGATGGAAATTCGGATAGGCTTCGGCAGCGACGTGAAAGAGGCGAAACAGTGGTTCATCATCCCGGTCACCGATCCGGAGCAGGTCAAGGACATCTTCAACCTGTCCATCTCAAAGGACAACGACCTCATCATCAAGGACACCGAAGCGCACGATATCAAAAAATATTTTCCGCCATGGTACCGGGACAATATGCCCGCGACCGGCTACCTTGTCTTGTTTCCGGTCTCGCTCAATAAAAAGAACATCGGGCTCATCAGTATTGAAGGAAGCCGGGCCGGATTCCCGAGCATAACGCGTGGGCATCTGAACTATCTTCGGATCCTACGCGACCAGACCGTGATGGCCATGAGGCAGTCTTCGCGTTGATATCAACTTCACCCTGTTGAGTGGCGCGTGAGCGCGCCCCTCAACAGATATTAGACAGAAAAATAATATTACAATATGAGACCTTTGCAGAACTGCATAAAACCAACAATATTGTCATTCCCGCGAAGGCGGGAATCCAGTATTATCAACGGCTTCCTGGATACCGGCCTTCGCCGGCATGACAAGTCATTCCGGAGTTTATCCCCGCTCAGGCGGGGGCGGGAATGACGAGTTTTTACGCAGCCGTCAACCATCTATATCCTCAATTGACATGAATATCTCAACGACCTTGGGGTCAAAATGGGTGCCGCTTAATGATTTGATATGTTCATATACCTCTGCTCTCGCCTTTTTTTTACGATAAGGCCGGTCGGAAATGAGGGCGTCCCAGACATCTACGATGGCGAATATACGGGCCGGCAAAGGTATTTGTTCACCCTTCAATCCCCTGGGATAGCCGCTGCCGTCCCACTTTTCATGATGGCAGTAGGGGATATCCAGCGCCGGCAGGAGAAAGGCAATGGGTGAGAGAAGTTCATAGGCATATACGGGATGCCGGCGCATAATTTCCCATTCCAGATCGGTCAGAGGCCCCTGCTTGAGTAAAATCCCGTCCGGGATGCCTATTTTGCCCACATCGTGAAGCAGCGCGCCATGGCGCACATGCAGCAGGTCTTTGTCGGCCACGCCCATAATGCTCGCGATGCGCATGGTCAGATCTGTAACACGGCGGGAATGTCCCTCCGTTTCCTGATCGCGCAATTCCAGCGTTCTTGCCCATCCTTCCAGGGTCGCATTATAGGCCAGCAGCAGCTCGACGTTTGATCTTTGCAGGTCATCAAATAAAGTCGCGTTATCTATGGCGATGGCTGCCTGTCCCGCCAGGGCCTCAAGGAAATCCAGCCACTCGTTGTTGGGAATAAAAGCGTTTCGGTGAAAGACTTCAAGCACTCCTTTGACCTGACCTTTGGCAATAAGGGGAAGGCCGTGATACACGACGAATTTTTCATTCAGGATCATCTGCGCCCTTGTTCTATCTTTTGCCTCCTGAAGATTTTTAATGTGTACCGTGCGGCGGTCCAAAACAGCGCGTCCCGCGAAACTGTCACCTAAATAAAGGCTGATATTTTTCATGTTTGTGGCATAAAATCCCCTGTCCACGATACACTCAAGGGTCTTTGTGACCGGGTTTAAAAGCAGAACATCGGCCGCGTCAACCTTCAGGTTGGTGGTAACCTTATCCAGAAAGATGTTGAGGCTCACCCTCAGGTCCAGGCTGGCGGTGATCGCGATATCTATATCGCGAAGGGCGCTGAGTTTCTGCATCTGACGGATGATCTGTTCTTCGCCCTTCTTTCTTTCGGCAATCTCCGCCGTTAAAAGGACCGTCCTCTCTTCAACCTTTTCTTCAAGCTGCTCGTTTAATGCCTTAAGCTCGTTTCTGGCCGCGATCAGACTGGAATTTTTTCTTACGGCAGTTTCAAATACGGGCAGAAGAAAATCGAGGATCTGATGTCTGCTGGACGTTATGAAATACCTTTCCTCGCCAAAAATAACATCAATGTCTTTGTCTTGCGGGGTTTCTTTCCGAAGTTCATTATTGGTAAGAATATACCGTATGTTCGACAGAAGATGTTCTTCATCATAGGGCTTGGAAATGAAGCTGCTGGCCCCTGACGCTAATCCCTTTATGATGTCGGCGGGGTCGGAAAGGGATGTCAAGAGTACTACCGGTATGTCTCTGAGCCTTTCCTCCGTCTTTACTGCCTGACAGAGCTGGTAACCGTCCATATCAGGCATGTTTATATCGCTGATAATGATATCTACCTGATTATCCCGGAGAAGACCAAGGGCCTCCTTGCCATTTTGCGCGGCGATAACGGTGTACCCATGCTGATGCAGCAGATGCTTGAGCAGTTCCGTCTGGGTAGGGCTGTCTTCCGCGATCAGACTTTTTATTTTTTCTTCCATAAACATCCTTTATTTTATTTTAATCCCTTGACCAAACCTGCAAGCGTCTGCGCGATCTCTTCCAGGGGCAGCACATAATTGGCGCCACCGATTTTTACCGCCTCTCCCGGCATGCCAAAAACAACAGACGTCTCCTCATTCTGAACAATAGTAACGGCGCCTTTGTCTTTCATTAATTTTAACTCCTGGGCCCCGTC
>JAXMLI010000023.1:0-7766 GCA_034368785.1 Smithellaceae bacterium
CAAAAAGCCTGACATCTCCATCCTTTCGGAAGAGTTTTTAGCGGAGGTCCGGGGCATGCCCCAACGGAACCTGGCCGTCGAAATGCTCCGAAAACTCCTGGACGGAGAGGTCAAGAGACGAAGCCGGAAGAATATTGTTCAAGGCCGCTCCTTCGCCGAAATGTTGGAAAACGCCATCAGGCGCTACCAGGCCCGCGCGATCGAAGCGGCGCAGGTCATCGAGGAACTGATCGCCCTGGCCAAAGACATGCGGGAGGCCGACCGGCAGGGAGAAGAACTCGGACTGACGGAGGATGAAGTTGCCTTCTATGACGCCCTCGAAACCAACGACAGCGCCGTGAAGGTCTTGGGCGATGAGACGCTGCGCACCATCGCCCAAGAGCTCCTGAAGACCATCCGCAACAACGTCACGATCGATTGGACCGTCAGGGAGAACGTCCGGGCGCAGATGCGGGTCATGATCAAGAGGATTCTCCGTCGTTACGGCTACCCGCCGGACAAGCAGGCACGGGCGACGGAGCTGGTCTTGGAGCAGGCGGAAGTCCTGAGCCGGGAATGGGCTGAAAAGGCGTGAGGGCATTCAATCGAAATTCTCAACAATGAGATTTTTCGAAATCATTCCATTATATGGGCTTTCAATAGCAGAAATAATTTCAAGTCGATAAAAACTCCGATGGCAGACACATCAGATCCGGGAGATCTGTCCTTCATCCAGATAGATATGAGCATGTCAATGAATGGATGCTGAAAAACTACCGAGTAAGCACCTATCGGTGGAAGGGAGCCTCCCGACAGCAAGGCCATGAAGTCTATATCACTGGTCGATGGCACTATGAGGAAGGGTAAGTGCATGTGTTAACCAGCGTTAGAACCCCTCTTCGGCCAGCTTCTTGATGAGTTCCAACTGGGCGCTGCTGAGTTTTTTCGGCACATCTACGGAAATCTTGACGTACTGGTCTCCCGCCACCGCGCCCTTTACCGCCGGCACCCCGTAACCCTTCATCCTGATTTTTGTATTGTTTTGTGTGCCGACGGGGATCTTGATCCGCTTAACCGCACCGTCGAGGGTCGATACATCGACAGATCCTCCCAGCGCCGCCTGTGAATACGATATGCTTTTCTGCACATAAACATCATTGCCTTCCCGGGCAAAGACAGGGTGCGGCAGGACATTTATATAGAGGTACAAATCTCCTGAAGGACCACCGTAAAAACCGGCGCCTCCTCTTCCGGCCAGCCTTAGCCTCTTGCCGGCATTGATACCTGGCGGTATCTTCACGCTGATTTCGTCAACGGCCTCGTCCCGCTGGAGGGCCACCTTCTTTTCGGCGCCGAAGACGGACTCTTCCAGGGTTATGGAAATGTTATACTGAAGATCCTGACCCTTTCTGGGAACATTCTGCTGTCTGGCGCCACCGAAGATACCGCCGAAGGGGTCAGTTGACTCATACCGAAAGCCCCCTCTTTTCGGCCCTCCACCGAAATCAAAGCCAAGATCGCGTAGAATTTTCCCCAGGTCAAAATCGCGCATAATGTCTTCCTGGGAAAATCTCTGGCCGAAGCCGTCAGACCCAAAACTGTCGTACTGCTTCCTTTTCTCCGGATCGCTCAGGACGGCGTAGGCCTCGGATATTTTCTTAAAATTATCTTCGGCAGACTTGTTGTCCGGATTGCGGTCCGGGTGATATTTAAGGGCAAGTTTACGGTACTCCTTTTTGATCTCCTCCGCCGTTGCACCCTTGGGCACCCCGAGAATTTTATAGTAATCTGCTCCCATATTGCTCTCGCTTTTCTTTTGTTTCGTAAGTTAATGACCGATGGCCTCTTGGCAAGGCTGAAGCGATAAAAACAGAAAAGCTAACCGAGTTCGGCGATTTTTCTTTTGAGAAATAGCTCCTGTGAGGGGTCTTTGGCCTTTTGAAGGGCTTTTTTATAATAATCAAGCGATTTCGGAACATCCCCCATCTGTTCATAAATTCGGGCCAGGTTACGGTAGTTTATGGCCGCCAGCCGATCCCCCGGGGTTGTTTCCGCCGCCTTCTCAAAGGCCGCGACGGCCTTGGGGTAATCTTTTCGCGCTTCGTGAGCATACCCGAGTCCGGAATTAGCCAGGGACTGAAGTACCGGATCTATTGTTGCTGACTTCAGAAACCTCTCATAGGCGGCGATAGATTGCTCATGCTTCCCCTGCTGGAAATAAAGTCCTCCCAGACGGTAATACGCAAGTTTTGTCGCCCTGCTCCGAGGATAAATGTCCGTTAAATCAACATACCCCTTTATCGCGTGATCACTGCCGCGGACCCCTCCCTTCAAATCAAAGTCATAGGCCTGACGATATTTTTCCTGCGCGTCCTTCTCGTAGCGGTCATTATAGATAAACCACGCGAGGCCGCCAATAATGTGCATCGCCACAATGGCGGATATAATAATAACCCTCTTTCTATTTTTCGTCAGGTAATCCACGAGTTTCCAGAAGGTTACCTGCAAAATGTCAGGTTCTTTTAATTCTTTCTTGGTTAATTTATCGGTCATATTTTCTCCTGTTTAAATCTAATTAGTAAAAAACTGGTGGTTTCTCCTATTTCATGCGGCTATCAATAACCTTATTCCAACTGTTTATGAAGAACTGGAAAAGTTTAAATCCCGGCGTTATGAGGATTCCGCTTGTTTTCGCGGCCGTCTCGCCGAAGTTATACGATCTGCCTTGATTCTCCCGGGGTAGATTGGAAAGGACCGCGAAGGGACTTGGATCAGAGGAATGTGTCATGAGACTGATCGGGGTAGGATGGTCGCTCGTGACCATTAGCCGGTAGTCCCCAAACGAGGGCATGGCCTGCAGGATCTGGCCGACCACCAGGTTATCAAAATCTTCAATGGCCCGGATCTTCCCCGCCAGGTTTCCCTCATGACCCATGGCATCCGGCGCTTCGACATGAACAAATACCAGATCCCTTTCTTTAAGCGCCTCGATCGTTTTTTTGCCTTTGCCGGAATAGTTTGTATCGGTATATCCGGTCGCGCCCTGTACATGTAGGGAGTCCAGACCGGCGTACCTGGCTATTCCATGGAGCAGATCCACGGCGGATATCATCCCGCCGGTGAGGTGATATTCGTCGGTTATTCGTTTCATGGTGGGTTTTCTACCCTGTCCCCAGGGCCAGATGGTCGTGGCAGGTCTCATTCCCTGACTTAACCGTGCTTTATTGATCGGGTGTGATAGAAGAAAATCCTGAGAGCGCCGCATAAGCGCATTGAGCATTTCCGCTCCCTCACCCTGGGGGAGATACTCCCGGACCAGTTTGCCCGTGATATCGTGTGGCGGTGTGGTGGTCAGGTCATCCCTGCCCTTCGTCCAGACCAGAAGATGCCGGAAACTGACCCCGGGATAAAATTTAACTTCGCTGTCACCCAGGGAGGTGTTGAGATCATTCATGATCTCACTCGCCTCTTGTGAACTGATCTGACCGGCGGTGTAATCAGCCATCCGGTTACCGTGATTCTCCTCCAGGGTAACAAGATTGCAACGAAAGGCTACGTCCTGGGGCGCCAGCTCGACCCCCATGCTGGCCGCCTCCAGCGGGCCCCGTCCCGAGTAGCAGGTTCGCGGATCGTAACCAAGGATCGACATGTTGGCCACATCGCTTGCCGGCGCCATTCCCTCGGGAATGGTATCAACCAGGCCCAATGTTCCGCGGGCGGCAATTTCATCCATGTTTGGCGTTCTTGCATATTCCAGCGGCGTCATGCCACCCAGTTCATCAATGGGATAATCGGCCATGCCGTCGCCAAGAATGATTACATACTTCATCGGATATTCTCATCCTCCATCCGGATCAGCACCGTGGGACCGACGAGAACATCGAGTTTGCCAAGTTCCGCAAGCGCGCTCCTTACATCTGCCTCGCGAGCTTTATGGGTGGTCATTACCACGGGCACCGGTCCTCCCTCAGTCCTCCCCTTCTGGATAACCGTAGCGATGCTTATGTTTTTCTCCCCGAGAATTCCGGATATCCTGGAGAGTACTCCGGGTTTATCAAGGGCGGAAAACCGTAAGTAATAATTGGTAATCACCTCATCCATTGGGAGTAGGGCAATCTCCCGGATATTTTCCTCCCGGCAGGCCCGTCCGGGAACCCGGCAGGTAATGCCCTTGAGGCTGTCCCTGGCAATATCGATAATATCGCCCACGACGGCGCTCGCAGTGGGCATCATCCCCGAACCCTGTCCATAGAGAAATACCGAATCTGAGGCGTCTCCCACCAGATGAAAGGCGTTAAAATTACTGTTGACATTGGCGAGAAGATCATCCTTGGGAATCATGGTCGGGTGTATCCTGGCTTCGATTCTGCCATCGTTGTCCCGGGCGATGGCCAGGAGTTTTATCCTGTACCCAAGCTCCCTCGCAAAATCGATATCGATTTGACTGACCCCGGTAATGCCCTCCCGGTAGAAATCCTTCAGATTGATCCTGATATCGTAGGCCAGGGAAAGTACGATCGCCAGTTTATGAGCTGTATCGATCCCCTCCACGTCGAAGGTAGGATCAGCCTCGGCAAAACCAAGGTCCTGCGCTTCTTTAAGGACAACATTGAACTCTTTGTTTTCATCGGTCATTTTCGACAGGATGAAATTGGAAGTTCCGTTCATAATCCCAAAAATGGATTTTATCCTGTTTGCCGCGAGGGATTCCTTGAGGGTTTTGATAATCGGGATGGTTCCGCCCACGCTCGCCTCAAAGGCGATATTTACTCCGCCCTTTTGGGCCTTCAAAAAGATTTCGTTGCCATGCGTGGCAAGCAGCGCCTTGTTAGCCGTGACCAGATGTTTACCCTGTTCAATCGCGGCCAGGACAAAGGTGCGGGCCGGCTCGTAACCGCCGATCAATTCGATAATTATTGATATTTCCGGGTCATTTATTACCTCCCAGCTATCGGTGGTAAGAGTAGCCTCATAATGAGGAACCGGCCGCGGTCTTATAATATCGAGATCGGCAATCGATTTCAAAATCAGTTTGGCGCCCAGGCGTTTAGTAATCAGATCGGCGTTATCGTGCAGGAGCGCTACTACTCCTGACCCGATATTGCCGAAGCCAAGCAGTCCAAGTTTTATTTCTTTCATCCCAAAAGCCTCACGTAAGGTTTACCGCGCCACGTCTGCCCTAGTCTGTCGCAGACGCGCACTTGTATATCAGAGATCGTTATTTTGTCAAAATAAATCCCTCAACTTGTCTTGAGCAGATCGAGCCGCTCTTTCCACTTAATCATTAAGGTCTCTCGCAAGGCCTGATGGTGACTGATCTCCAGAAAGGGATCGGACTTGATCAGCTCAGTCGCGTCAGCCTTCGCTTCGGCAAGCAGGCGGGCGTCCCGGAGGATGTTCCCTACCCGGAAGTCCGGAAGACCAGACTGTCTGGTACCCATGAATTCACCTGGCCCCCTGATGGAGAGATCCTCTTCGGCAATAGCAAAGCCATCATTCGTCTCCTCCATTTTACGCAGTCGCTTAGCGGCATCGCCCGACGGCCCTTCATGAGTCATAAGCAGGCAGGTCGCAGGTTTATCGCCTCGCCCCACCCTGCCCCGGAGCTGGTGCAACTGGGACAGGCCAAAGCGTTCGGCATGTTCGATTACCATTACGGAAGCCTCGGGCATATCGATTCCGACTTCAATCACGGTGGTGGCAACCAGGATGTCCAGCCCTCCCGCCTTGAACCGTTCCATTACATCTTCCTTTTCCGCGGCCTTCAATCGACCGTGGATCAGTCCCACCCTCAGGTCAGGAAAGATGTCGCGCTGGAGATGCTGGGCCATATTTGTGGCGTCTTTAATATCGAGTGATTCTGATTCTTCCACGAGCGGATATACGATGAACGCTTGATTCCGTTTCTTCACTTCTTTGCGGATGATTTGATAGACCTTCTCCCTTTGACTCTCAGTAAACGTCCTGGTGCGTATCTCTTTTTTTCCGGGGGGCAGTTCATCTATAACAGAAACGTCCAAATCTCCGTAAACGGTCATCGCCAGGGTCCTGGGAATTGGGGTGGCGGTCATAACCAGAATATGGGGGTTATTGCCCTTGCGTCTAATTGTCGCCCGCTGCACCACGCCGAAACGATGCTGCTCGTCAATAACGATTAGACCAAGGTTAGAAAAAGTCACCTCTTCTTCAATAATGGCATGGGTTCCAATGACAAGATTTCCCTGGCCGTTCCTGATCCTTTCCAGAACAACCCTGCGGTCATGATTCTTTATCTTTCCTGTGAGAAGTACTACCTCCAGCCCCAGGGAAACGCACCATTGCCGGATATTTTGATAATGCTGGTCTGCAAGTATTTCCGTGGGCGCCATTAGCGCCGCCTGATAACCGTTTTCACAGGCGATAATCATCGCGGCAACGGCAACTACGGTTTTTCCACTCCCCACATCACCCTGGAGAAGTCTGTTCATTGACCCACCCCCGGAAAGATCCCGCATAATTTCCGAAATCACCCGTAACTGGGCAGAGGTGAGAGAAAAGGCTAATTGGCGGTAGAAAAGGTTAAGCGTCGTATCGCCCGGCTTGAACTCTGGTCCCTTTTGAAGGCAGAACCCCTGTTTTTTCATGGCCAGCCCAAGCTGAAAAAAGAAGAATTCATCGTATATGAGACGCCTGTGGGCCTCAGATAAAGCGCGGTTGTATAGCGCGGGGTCTTCCACGTCCGGCGGAAAATGGACGTTTCTAATGGCTTCCCTGATCCCGATAAGGCCCCTTTTCTTTACTGTCTGGGGCGGAATTGGCGATTTCAGAAAATCTGAGTGCTTATCCGCCAGTTGAAACATGATTTTTCTTATCGTCTTTTGATGAAGGCCCTGGGTCTCGGAGTATATGGGAACGATTCTTTTGAAATGAATGAGCCCATCGGCATCGTCACCCAGAATCTCGTAATCGGGGTGAATTGTTTCCCTGCTGAGGAGGAATGTGCTGATCGTACCCGTCAGGATAACCGTCGCGCCCTTGCGGAAGAGATTCTGCAAGAAACCAATATTGCCACGGAACCACTTTGCCGTGAGAGTTCCCGTGCCATCATCGATGGCCGCCTCAAAAACGGGACGCCTCCCATATAATTTCCGACTTGCGTACGTCACCCTGCCCACAACGGTGGACCGGGCGCCGTCGGCATGATTGGCAATATTTCGGACAACCGTTATGTCTTCATAGGCCCTTGGGAGGTTATACAAGAGGTCCTCCAGGGTGAGAAGATACTTTTTCTTCAACATCAGGGCTATTTTAGGACCAATGCCCTTGAGGGATTCGATAGGCAAGGCCAGTTTCTCGTGGGCAATCCTGATTGTCGAAACATCTGTTGATGACCATTCTTCCGGGTCGGCTATCACGTCTTTCCGGGATGTCATCTCGCTGATAGTTTCCAGGCAGGCAGAAATCCTCTCAATGCGACTTATTTTGGACGCCAGTTCGAGCCCTTCAAAGCCCCGGATATGATTATTCAGCTCCTTGATCAATTCGCTGGATCTTTGCAAGGCCCGATCCGGCAGATCTTTCCTCTCCCCCAGCGCCTGTTCGAGCTGCTGAAAGTAACCCGCCAGGGTGTCTCCGAGATTCTTCACCAAACCCAGATGCTGATATGAATCTTTAGAGACAAAGAGGATAGGGACTTTTATTATTTTTATAATTTCAGCTGTCGTTGCCATCTCATCACATGGATTATTTAGTAATATCACTGTTAAAGCCCGGCTCCAAGTAACAAATATCTGGCGCGGGCGCAAGTA
>JAXMLI010000024.1:0-3865 GCA_034368785.1 Smithellaceae bacterium
GGTCGGTCTTCGCGAGAACGGGATTATCGATAGTATTATATTTAATCCGGCAAGAACCCCGGAAACATCGGGTGTTCAGCAAAATCTCCTAAATGTTGCCACTTTAAATAGCAGTCAGCCTGAGAAGGCGGTTTTTCGGGAGGGAGTTGCTATCGCTCAAGCCGGCGAACAGACGGCCAGGCGACAATACGTTTTAGAAACGGGATACGAAAAAACGAATAATCTTGAGCTGGCGGGGAAGAGTCCCCTGTTAATAAATCAGAACAGGAATGATTCCCAGGCCGATTTATTAGAACAAAATCCGGGAAAGGCAACCGGCATTGCGGAATTGACCAATATACCCCGGAAGATCGCGTCAAATATTTCAGAAATGACGATGAAACCCCCGGAGGGGGCGGCGAAACCCTCAGACATAATCGTTCCCGCGGCACTTGCCCATGCGGGTCTTGAGGAGACAGAGGTTTTAGTAAAAAAGGCATTAAACGTTCTGGGGAGTGAAAAAAACAGTTTGACGAATGAAACAGCCAAACCCTCGGATTCGTCGAACCGACCGGCGGGAATGCTGCCGGGAATCCCGGAAAACGCCTCGAAACCCGAGGAACCAACGAGAAATACGCCCGCGGCATTGACTAAGCCAATTGCCATGTTCGTTCCCGCGACTGCCGCCCATTCACATCTCGAAGAATATGAAGCAAGCGGGAAAGGCACGTCAACTATTTTGCAAAACGCAACCATGATGAAGAACGCAGCTGATCCTAACGCGGCGCAAATTCATGCTCACCCCGTCGTGCAGAAACCTGAAACAGGGGCAATTATAAACGACGCCCCTCTGAAATATCAGGTAATCGCCCCCCAGTTAATGGATGGGGTAGCGAGGATTTACAATACCCACCCGAACCGGGTAAAAATCACGCTTAATCCTCCCGAGCTGGGGCAACTGGATATTAGCGTGCTGGTGAAAAGCAATAAGGTAACCCTTTCGATCGTCGTTGATAGCGACGAGGTAAGGCAGGTATTAATCGCCAACAATAATTTTCTGAAAAATTCCCTGCAGACCCAGGGGATGACGGTCGATAACATGAATATCAGTTTGAAAGATGGTTCTTTCCGGCAGGATTTGGGACAGGGGCAGGGCGGGTTTCCGGAGAGGCAAACAGGAGAAGATCCCTCGCTCCCGAAGAACCGGGGTGCCGACGCCACGCACACGCCTGTTGATCCGGATGGAAGCGAAGAGGGTGAGTATCGACCGGCCAGAATCAGTATATTTATATGATGGAGGCAATTGCAAAAGTCACGGTAAAGACGGCCACGACGGAGCGTGGCCCTCCAAAAGGCATGGAAAACGGCATGTTTTGGAGACTGGAGGGACGCGCTCCGTCGCGTCCGCAGGAGTTTTGCAATTGGCTCGATGGTCAATATTTTAGAAAGGACGTGATGAAATGATTACCACCCAGACGATTGGCGCCACCCAGAGTTCAGTCGCCGCAGCAGGGAAGACGATCCTCGGGAAGGATGATTTTTTTAAGATGCTCCTGGCCCAACTCAAGAATCAAAATCCGCTGGAGCCCCTGGACGGGACGGCCTTCGCCGCGCAGCTGGCCCAGTTTTCGTCGCTCGAACAGCTCCAGAATCTCAATAACGAACTCAAGACCCTCTCGAATAATCAGGCCGTGATGATCCGCTCTTACGCGATCGGGTTGATCGGCAAGGAGGTGGAGGCTGATATAAGCGGGGAGCAATACCAGGAAACGGGATATGAAACCGTAACCGGGGTGGTGACCGGGATCCGGATGAAGGATAACTCGATTTATCTTTCTCTGGGCGGACTGGATGTTAATCTGAAAGATGTAATTTCAGTCAAATAAGATGCACTCGTAAAAAGTCGCAAAAGACTGGAATTTAGGACGGCTTCGTAAAAAGGCCGCAGGCAAGGCGCGCAAATCACGAGGACTGAGGCGTCGGGGGAGGGGGCTTGTTCCGGAAGCCCGAAGGGATCGAAACGTGTCCCCGGAAAACGCCGCAAGCCTGCCCCCGCGAAGGCGGGGGAGGTATGCAGCGCAACACAGCATCCGGACTTTTTACGAAGCAGTCAAATAAGAATAGTCATTTAAATAGGCAGGAGGTAAAACCATGTCAAGCTCACTTTGGATAGCCACTACTGGCTTAAACGCCAGCGCGAGGCAGTTGGATGTAATCGGTCATAATATCGCCAATTCTAATACGGTTGGTTTCAAGGCATCGGATACATATTTTTCGAGTATGCTCAGCTCCAGTCTCATGTCAAGCGGAAGGTCAAATTATCAGCTTGGCAATGGGGTGAGCGTTGCCTCTGTCGCCACCCAGTTTCAACAGGGCTCCTTTGAGTCAACCGGTAATGCCACGGACGTGGCGATAGATGGAAACGGGTTTTTCATTGTTAAAGACGTTTCCGGCACCATGTATTTTACGAGGACCGGGAACTTCAGAATACAGAAGGATGGATTTCTGGCTGATGGAAACGGCTTCCGTATCCAGGGCAGAACGTATGCAGACGGAATCAAGGAGTCAGACGCGCTAGGCGATCTCAACCTGAGGGACGTGCAGGTGGCACCCAAGGCGACAACAACATTCGGTTTTGGCGGGCTGCTTAATTTTGAAACCAAGCCCGGTGAAACATTCAATGTCCGGCTGACGGTATACGATTCCCTGGGCGGCGCTCATGATGTGGATCTCCTGTTAACAAAGGCAGCCCATCCGGGATTATGGGATGTGAAGTCCGCCCTTGATGGCGGATCATCCACCGCTCAGACCTTTGCCGGAATCAAATTTGATGTGAACGGATCGATCTCGAATGTTCTGGCGCTTTCTGAACTAAGCGCGGTTACTGAGGTCAATGCCGGCACGGGCACCGCGACAGCCGAAATATTAAAGCCGGGTGTTCTGGGCAGGACTTCTACCAACATCGTTCTCACAAGAGGCGCCACTGCCAATGACTGGGTGGTTTCTGATAATGGCGGTTACGGAAGCATGAGGATTGTTTCGGCTGACGCCGGAAAGGTACTTCTGGACGTAAACGGAGCGGGAGAAGCGCAGATCCAACTTACTTTAGACGACCCCGACTGGGCCGCTGGCGACACCGCTACCTTTATCATTACGACGGCCGAGTCCCTGGCTTCAAACATCGATTTTACCTACGCGGACTTGCCCAGTGAAGCGATCATTGGCGCCGCCGGGGTCCTGAACTGGAAGATAGTGGGTACGGACGCTCAGCCGCTGGTAAGCTTTGCCGGCGTTTCCCGCGTCACCTCCCAGTATGCAGACGGCTTTCCCCCGGGATCATTAACGGGACTCAGTATTGCCCAGTCCGGTGTTATCACCGGATTATTTTCCAATGGGCAGTTACAGAAGGTTGCCAGAATCGTCCTGGCCGATTTTAGAAGCCCCGGCGGCTTGAGGAAAGAGGCAAACTACTTCCTCGAATCAATTGAGTCTGGAAGTTGGGTCGAAGGAATTGCCGCCTCGGCGGGGTTCGGGGCGGTGCAGGCCAATTCGCTGGAAATATCAAACACCGATATGGCAAAGGAATTTGTCAAAATGATCGCGGCCCAACGGGCTTATCAGGCCAATGCCCGCATGATAACCACCGCGGACCAGATGCAGCAGGAACTGATGAATATCAGGAGATAACGCAAGTGATTCTAGTGATTCTAGGGGTCATGATTCTAGGGGTCCAGTTCTAGGGGTCAGGTCTCAACATTTGACATTCGACAAAGCAATAAAAAGGAGGCAATTGCAAAACTCCTGCGGACGCGACGGAGCGCGTCCCTCCACTCTCCAAACATTGCCGTTTTCCATGCCTTTTGGAGGGCCACGCTCCGTCGGGGCC
>JAXMLI010000025.1:0-4174 GCA_034368785.1 Smithellaceae bacterium
GGGCACTACTTAATTCCTCCCCCTTCAAGGGGGCCTTGGGAGATGCACTACTTAATTCCTCCCCCTTCAAAGAGGGGCCTTGGGAGGGGCACTGCTTAATTCCTCCCCCTTCAAGGGGGAGGTTAGGAGGGGGATGGGGTTTTGCGGAGCGGTTATTTGACCCCATCCCCACCCCGACCCTCCCCGATAAGGGGAGGGAGAAGGCCAGGTAAAGACAATAGCAATTTTCAAGCCGGACATTCTCGCGCTGGCGTAGTTACGCAATTTATATTGCGGACTCCAGCGGTCTGGTATAATAGGACGCCCATGCGAAACCTCATGAGGAATATTCTGGGATGGCTCCTGCTCATACTCGGGGTGGCAGAGCTCTTTCTGCCGGTTTTGCAGGGGATATTGTTTATCTCCCTCGGGGTCATGATCCTTGCCCCCAATGTTCCGTTTTTCCATCGCCTGCTGGAAAGGCTAAAGACGCGCTATCCGGATGCGTTCACCCAGGCGGAACGACTTAAAATCAGGATTAAATCCAGATGGTTCGGAAGTTAAGACGCCCCTGACGGTTTCCGGGGGTGAAAAATCCCCTTGTATTACATATGAGCAAATGCTACAAATCTACGGTGTAAATAACAATGCCAATGGCGTTGTATGGAGATGTTTATGAAGATGTTCTGGAAATTATTCATCGGATTTATCGTTATCGCAGCAGCTTATGGGACCACTGTCGCGCAGGATAAAAAGACCCTCGCCGTGTTCCCCTTTACCGTCCATAGCGCAGATAATATAGATTACATGCGGGCGGGTATTCTGGGAATGCTTTCCTCCAGAATCGCCTCTTCGGGCAAAATTCAGGTAAAGAACCGCGAGGAGGTAACGGAGGCATTAAAGGCAATCGGCGGTAGAGAGCCCTCAGCCGCGGAGGTCGAGGCCCTGGGGAAGTCGTTAATGGTTGACTTCGTGGTTTGGGGCAGCCTGACCAAGATCGGCTCCAGTTTCAGCATTGACGGCAAATTATCAGAAATAGTCACCGGTAAATCGCCGGTAAATATTTTTACCCAGACACAGAGTCTTGATGAGGTGATCCCCCGTATCGGCGATTTTGCCGAAAAAATTACCCAGCATGTGTCTGGTGAAAAGCCGACCCCCCTCGGCCAGGCGGAACAAAAGCCCGCCCCGGCAGCCCTGACTCCCGCAGGCCAGACTCCTCAACCCGGCACCGTCTTAAGCTCCCGGGAAGCGGAAATTATTTCCGCCATGCGCAGCGGAGGCAAGAAGACAACCCTTACCGCGATTATCAATCCCGATTTCATAAATGTGCCAGGTTCATCCACCCTCGATCGCCGCGGTTTCTGGATGAGCGCAGAATTTCCGAATGAGTTAAAGGGAATGGATATAGGAGACGTAAATGGCGACGGCCTGAATGAGGTAGTGATGATAGACAGTCACAACATCTTCATCTACCAGAAGAAGGGCAATGAATTCAAACAGCTCCATCAGATTCGCGGCAAGTCCCATAACAATTATCTCTCCGTTGATGTAGCCGATATCAATGGAAACGGGATCAAGGAAATAATCGTCACCTGCATCAACCAGAATCTCCTCAATTCTTTCGTAGTGGAATTCAAGGACGGTAAGTTTACGGAAATCGCCTCGGACATCCGGCTCTTCCTCCGGGTAATCGAGACCACCCCGGGCCAGCCAATACTACTGGGACAGACCATGGGCAGTCGCGCAATCTTCGACTCGCCAATCCATGAGGTGGTCTGGCGCGGCGGTCAGTTGCGACAGGATAAACGAATGAAGATACCCGAAGGGCTGCCCATCTATGGCCTTACCATCGACAGTGTGGGCGCCGGTGGCGACAAGATAATCGTCCTCAACGAATTTGATCATCTTACCCTTTATCAACCCACGGACAAACCCATGTCCCGCATTGCCGTCTTCGGCGGCAGCAGGGAACTCATTTACCGCAGCGAAGATCCTTACGGGGGATCGAATAATTACATCCCCCCGCCGCCTAATCAAAACGTCAATCTGGACCAGGTGAACAATGTTTACCTGAACTTAAGGATTCTGACCTATGATATCGAAGGTAAAGGGAAGAAAGCCATCATCATCCCGAAGAATTTATCTTCGGCGGGCAAACTTTTTGCTAATATCAAACTCTTCAGCAGCAGTGAATTATACAGCCTTACCTGGGACGGCCTGGGTCTGGCGGAGAACTGGCGGACCAGGAAGATAAACGGTTACGTGGCGGACTACCAGATCAAGGATCTGGACAACGACGGCAAGAATGAGATCGTCATGGTTATCGTTCGCGGCCAGGGAACCGGGCTCATGGGAAACAGCGTCCTTGTATCCTACGATCTCACGGTCAATTAATGACGGCTTCGTCAACTTTTGAATTGACAATATGCCCTTCTTGATATAGCAAGGGCACCTCTTCCCACAAGAGACAACCGGGAGACATTAACCTAAATAAGACGCCTTTAAAATATTGGCGGTGTAGCTCAGACGGCTAGAGCATGCGGCTCATATCCGCAGTGTCCGGGGTTCGATTCCCTGCACCGCCACCACATTTCTATCAGACCGCGCCTGTTCATCCTCTGAATACATCCCCTCGCAGTAAACATCTCTTGCCAACAACCTGTTTTACGGCTAGAATATGCCGGAATTCATAACATTATTTAAAACAGGCATCCTCTATGAACAGAGCCTACCACACCTCAAATAGCGGCAATATTGCAATCTTTATTGTCTTTCTTGTTCTGTTTATACTCTTTACTCCGGTTTGTTCTCCGGCGTCCTTCACGATTGAAGACGAGAGGAAAATAGGAGCGGAGTTTCATGAACGACTCATGCGAAGCGGCCTGATAATTCAGAACGACCGGGTAAAAGACTACATCAACCGCCTTGGTCGCCACCTTCTGTCGTCAGGACAAAAGGTTCCCTTTGATTTCCGTTTTTTCGTTGTCAGAAGCCAGGGGATCAACGCCTTCGCCACGCCCGGCGGATACGTGTACGTTAACATGGGGCTGATAAACCTGGCCGAGAACGAAGGACAGCTGGCCTCCGTTCTTGCCCATGAGATAGCCCATGTCAATAACCGGCATATTGCGGCGATGATCGAAAAATCTCAGAAGGTCAATGCCGCCACCATGGCGGCCATAATTGCGGGGGCGCTCCTTGGCGGCGGCGGGGACATGACCGCGGCGGTGGCCGGATTCTCCCTGGCAACCGCCTCGATGGCGCAGCTCAAGTACAGCCGGGAACACGAGGAAGAGTCGGACCGGCTTGGTCTCGGGATGCTGGTCGCAGCCGGCTACTCCAGCCAGGGCGCCCTCGATTTCCTTAGAAATATGAGACGGCATGAATACTTCTCCAATAATACGCCTTCATATTTCCTTACCCACCCCGGGATTGAAGACCGGATAAGATACACCGACGGTCTCATCCAAACCATCTATCCCCCGGCCGGAAAGGAAGAAATCCTGGGAAATTTCAGGAGAATTAAGACCATCCTCACCCTGGAGAGCCCTGACAACCTTGGAAACCAGCGGTATTTCTCGGCTAATTTACAGAATAATCCCAACTCGGTAGATGATCTCTATGGACTCGCGATAGTCCAGGAAAGGATCGGGTTGCTCGCGCAATCTCTGGGCAACTTCCAGCAGGCCCTCGCCCTCGCCCCGGACGATATTGATATTATCAGAGACATGGGCGTAAGCATGTTCAAAACCGGCAAATACCAGGACGCGATTCAGCTTTTAATCCGGAGCATCAGCATTGACATTAATGATCTCCAGGCCATATCCTTCCTCGGTCGGGCTTATCTCAGCGCCGGTCAATACCAGAGATCCCTGGAGACCCTTCTCAAGGGAAAGGATTTGGCTTCAGACAAGGACGACGTTTTTTACTTCACCCTGGCGTCTGCTTACGGGCAACTCAAGAGACAGGGGGAATCGCATTACTATTTCGGGATTTCCTTCCGGATGAGGAATAATATCAGGACGTCAATCCACCATTTCCGGGAGTCAATAAAATACCTGCCGAAAAATTCTGATCTTTTTCAAAATGCCCAAAAAGAGATTGAAACCCTTCAGGAGTTGGAAAAACCAAAGAGAAAAGAACCGGCACAACGTTGATGAACTCGTAAAAAGTCGCAGGCAAGGCGCGCAAA
>JAXMLI010000026.1:0-6445 GCA_034368785.1 Smithellaceae bacterium
CTTCTCCTTGAATAGCCGCAGGCAGGCATCCACCGCCTCCGGGTCATAGAGGGAATCTCTGTTTTTGGTGATTTCCTCCAGGGCAGCATCAATACCAATGGCAGGTCGATAAGGACGATACGAAGCCATGGCCTCCACCACGTCGGCCACAGCCAAAATCCGCGACTCAATCAGAAGCCTTTCTCCGGTTAATGCATTCGGATAACCGGTCCCATTGATCCGCTCATGGTGCTCAAGAACCATCCGGGCGATGGGCCAGGAGAATTCCACATTCTTCAGGATGTCGTAGCCGGACTGGGAATGAATTTTGATCATGCTGAATTCGATGTCCGTCAGTTTTGTCGGTTTGCTCAGAATCTCCGCCGGCACAGAGATCTTGCCGATGTCGTGGATGAGCGACGCCATGCGTAGGCCTTCCACCTGGTCGTCGGGGAGTTCCATTTCCCTGGCAACGGCCCCGGCCAGGTCGGCCACCTTCTTCTGGTGTCCTGCCGTATAGGGGTCCCGCGTCTCCACCAGCGCCTCAATGCAATGGACCGTCGCCCCCAGGGCCTTGTGCAAACGCTCCGTCGACCGCTGAAGCGCCTCCTCCGCTTGCTTGCGCTCGGTGATGTCCCTGACGACGTGGATTAATCCGACCATTTGGCGATCTCTACCGAATCGGGGCATTGCCCTGATCTCAAGGTACCTGTTCAGATAAGACTCGAATATCTCGACCGTAGAAGGTTCCCCTGTCTGGAGGCTTTGGCAGCTTGCGCATCCGGACGGCGGCGCTTCCGTTCCGTGATAGCACCTGAAGCACTTCCCTGAAGGTAATCCCCCGTGGAGCCGCAGTCCCAATATTGACTTGGCTGACAGATTCGCGCGGACGATGTTGAAGTTCAGATCGTGGACAGTGATCATGTCTGTGACGGTATCGAACGTGCTTTCCCAATCGTCCCTGGCTAAGGCGATTGTCTCCTCAGCATTTTTTTGCGCCGCGATGGTGCTTTGGGAAATATTGATAATGATATAAACAAAGAATGCGCCGCCGAGAAACACCCCGCCCGTCACAAGTTCAACGCGGAACGGCAGATTGCTAATCAAAATAAGGTCGTAGAAAAGGTAGCCTAAGATAAAGAACCCCATCAAGTAGAGAATGATATGCCACTTCCAACGAAGAGGGCCGGAGACATTTCTCCAGATATTCCTGGCCGGCAGAAACGACAGTAATAGGAATATCGCCCCGATCAGTATCATGAGAATGGACAGATTTTTTATTGTCATCTTCGCCTTACTATAAAAAAGATCGGGTTTGTTTTGGCTTGACCGTTCACTGGCACCCCTTATAGCGACATACCGGCGGGGAACTGATAAACTGAACTGACAATTAAGATATTTATTTTTAACAACGTATGAGCCATAAGACAAGTAGTCTTGAGTGTCAATGGGAAGATTACCATTGGAAGATTACCACAGGGTGTGCGACAAAATGTTGGTATCGTAATCTTGCAGAGACTTATCCCCCTTTGAAAAAGGGGGCAGGGGGGATTTGTAATAAAAACAAGATGATAATTATTATCCGTCGAATCTCCCCAACCCTTCTTTGCTAAAGAGGGGCGAAAAACTGCCCTGCCCATAATTTTGTCGCAGACCCACTACCACAGATATGGGGTGCGGTATCGGTGGTGCGTATCGGTTCGACCAATCTTGTGGTTGAGCAATCCGGTATGTCGATGGTGATGAAGGCGGTCACGCCAGGCGGGCGTCTGTCGGGAAATAGATGTGGCCGTCCATGAGCCGCCTTGCCGTCCGGTAAACCACCGCCGAAAGGTATTCGCATTGATCCCCCGCGATGAGAAATTTTGCCTTTACCTCGACGGAACCGCTGGGGTGTCCGATCCGGATTGCGGAGCGCATCAGGCGTTCCCGCGGGATCATCTCCCGCACCAGAGTCCCCTCGATCCCGGCTGCCCCGGCGGTGCCAACGGCCCCCGTAATCGGGTAGGCGCCGTGCGCCCTGCCCAGGGAGATCATCCGCGCGACCAGATCAACCTCGGCGGCTGGCATGGTTTCCCCGGTGGTCATCGGGTATTTCTCCGCTGGTGAGACCAGGGCGATCTTCGGGACAGACGGGCTCCGCTCTGTGGCCTCCATGCAGTCGCGGGCGAGACCGATTTTTACCGCGGCGGCGGCCCGGATGCACTCTAAACGCCTGACTAGCTCTTGATCGGCATCCAGTTGATCCGGAAGTTCGGTTCCCCGAAGCCCCAGATCCCGGGCGCGGACAAAGACGAAGGGATTGGCGGCATCAATGATGGAAACTGCTATCGGACCGCAGGCGGCTTCGAGTATTTCCTGTGGTTGGCCCGTGGGAAGAAGTTTGCCCGTCCGCGTTCCTCCCGGTGCTTCAAAGACGAGGGAGATGGGCGCCCCGGTCCCGGGAACGCCCGCGATCCGATAATCCCCCCCCGCCTTCGCTTTGCCGCATTCGGTCGGCACCCGGGCGATAATGTATTTAGACGTGTTGGTGTTATAGATCCGCACCCGCGTTTCCGGTTCCTGGACCGTTACCAGGCCTTCGTCAATCGCGTAGGGTCCCACCGCGGAAGAGATGTTCCCGCAGTTCCCCCCCCGGTCGATAATCGCGCCGGCATGACTGCCCTGTCCGAAGGTGTAGTCCACCGTATCGGGCTCGCCCTGCCTGGCGGAGATGATGGCCACCTTGCTGGTGCTTGAGATGGGTCCGCCCAGACCATTGACCAGGCGTCCGCTGGGATCGGGATTGCCTAAAGCGGCCAGGAGGATGCGATCCTGGGCCGCAATATCCACGGGCAGGTCTTCGCGCCGGAAGAAGAGCGCCCTGCTTGTACCGCCCCGCATGATCACGCAAGGTATCCGTCTCTGCATAGTTGTACCCTTATCAAATGACAAGGGGGACAGATTTCAAATCTGTCCCCCTGTAAGGTTATCTGGATGCTCAACCGCTCACATTCTCGAGCGCCTTGGGTTTTCTGACGAGAGGATAGACGATGGAAATAATGGCCGCCGCAATGAGAATGGCGCTGATGGGTCGGGAAATCAGAATGAGCGGATCTCCCAGAGAAAGCAAGAGGGACCTTCTTAAGGAGGCCTCCGCCAGGTCTCCCAGGACCAGGCCCAGCACCGCGGGCGCCACAGGGAAGCCGTATTTCCTCATGTAATAGCCGATCAGGCCAAACCCGAACATGAGGAAAAGATCGTCCATATTATTGCTCAAGCCGAAGGCCCCGATCACGCAGAGAATCATGATGGCCGCGGAAAATACCGAATAGGGAAGCCTGTTCAATTCCAGGAAGATCCGAATCCCGAAAATGGTCAACCCCAGAAGAAAGATATTGGCCATGAGCATGGCCACAAAGATACCGTAGATAATGTCCGGCCTCGTAGAAAGCAAGAGCGGTCCCGGCTGCATGCCGTGAATCAGGAAGGCGGCGATGAGCATGGCCGTGGTGTTGCTCCCGGGAATGCCTAAAGAAAGGAGAATGGTCATGGCGCCGCCGGTGGAGGCGTTATTCGCGCTCTCCGTGGCCATTAAGCCGTCCACGGCGCCGTTGCCGAATTTCTCGGGATTCTTGGAGACCCTTGCGGCCTCTCCATAGGCCAGAAAGGAGGCAATTGTCGCCCCGGCGCCGGGCAGGGCGCCCACGATGGTTCCGATGATGGGTGATTTAACCAGGGTGCCCCAGTTCTTTTTGAATTCGGCAAATTTCGGCAATTGTCCTTTCATGCCCTTATACTCGGCGCCGCCCTTATAGGCCTGAAAGGGCTCCTGGGCCTCTATGAATACTTCCGATACGGCAAGTAAACCGACCATAGCAACCACAAAGCTGATCCCACCCAGCAGGATGGTGGTATCAAAGGTAAAGCGCTCCTGGCCGGTGATGCCATCCGTGCCGACGGTGGCCAGAAAGATGCCGAATAAACAGGCGATGACGCCCTTCAGGACCGAGCCTCCCGAGAGGCCCGAGACCACGCTTAACCCCAGCATGGTAAGGGCAAAATACTCCGGAGGACCAAAGCGCAGGGCAAAATTGGCGATAACGGGAGTGGCCCCCATCATGACCAAGACACTGAAGATGCCGCCGCCGATGGAGCAGATAAGAAAAATCCAGAGGGCATAGGCGGCGCGGCCCTGTTTCGCCAGGGCATGTCCCTCGATAACCGTGGGCACCGAGGAGGGTTCACCCGGAATTCCGAAGAGGATGGAGGTTATGGAGCCGCCGGTGATCCCGCCGCAGTATGCGGCCACCAGGATGGTAAAGGCGGCCAAGGGCGACATGGTGTAGGTGAAGGGCAAAAGAAGGACCACCCCCATGGAGGTGCTGATTCCCGGAAGCGCCCCGGCCAGGAGTCCCCATAATCCCCCCAAGCACAAGACCATGATGATCTCCGGTTGCAGAACCGACGAAAAGGCCGTCAAATAATGTTCGAACATGTATCTTTACCTCCGATCAATATATGAAACGGCTGAGGGCCGCAAAGAATTCCCCTCCCCGAGGCAAGGGCAGACCGAGAAACCTGCCGAAGACAAGCACCATCAGGGCGGTCACCAGAGCAGGCGAAAGGGCCAGCACCAGTTTGCGTCTCTCTTCCAGGGCAAGGATAAAGGCAAGGACAAAAAGGAAGGTGGAGATAAGAAATCCTATCCAGGGCATGACAATAATATAGGTCAGCAGGCAGATCACACTCAGCCAGTACTTCTTCCTGCCGCTTCTGAGAGTAAGCTGGGCCTCTGTGGATGGAGGCGCCGCCGCAACCCCTTGAGCTTTTTCCCGCAGGTTTTTCCTGATGCTTGATATCAGGAGGGCAAGGCTGAGAAGAACCCCGCCGGAGAGGATCATAACCGGCCAGAATTCGCTTCCCATATCGCCGAAGCGCCTGACTCCGTGCATGCTGAAAGAATGAACCAGCATAAAACTGAAAAATAACACCACCACCCCATTGGCAACGATTTCGTCTTTTTTCATGGAAAACCTCACTCATAAAAAAGTGCGGAGAGGAGAATTCTCTCCGCACTTCCATCCCAAGGCAGTAACAAATATCTATTTGACGTATCCGAGATCCTTCAATACTTCGGTAAAGAAGCCAAGCTGGGCCTCAGCAAATTTTGTCGCTGCCTCCGGTCCAAGGTAGCCGGGGCGGACATCCAACAGCGTGTCCGCGAGGAATTTTTTGTAAACCGGGCTGTCCAAGGCCTTCTTGATCGTATCGTGGAGGAATTTAACCCGATCCGGCGGGGTGCCCTTTTTGACCGCCACTCCCCGGAACAGTCCATGGGTATAATCAATGCCCAACTCCGTTGTGCAGGGCACATCGGGAAGGGCCGGATGTCTCTTTTCCATGATGGTCGCCAGCGCCTTTAATTTACCGGCCTGAATCAAAGGCAGGGACTCCGCCACCTCTTCGAGCGACCCATGAATATGTCCTCCCAGGATGGCCGCCTTGATCTCGGCGGAGGACTCAAAGGGAATAAAGGTTACCTCGACGCCAAACTTCTTGAAAAATCCGACTGTTCCGATCTCTGACCAGGCACCGGGGGTAGGTCCGGCAAATTTAAGAAATCTTGGATTCTTTTTGCCATACTCGATGAGTTCGGCAAGGGTCTTGTATTTTGATTCTCCCGAAACAATAACGACGGTGACGTCGTGCTGGAGGCGCATGAGAAAATCGAAATCCCTCGTGAGATGCGCCCGTGTCTTTGGTTTTACCGCATCAATCAGATGGGAGGAAGTGACAAATAATACGGTATAGCCATCGGCAGGCAAACCCGCCACATGGAGCATTCCTCTGGTACCGGCGCCACCGGGCATGTTGGTCACCACCACGGGCACCTTTAAAAGAGGCTTCATGCCCTCAGCCACGACCCTGGCGGCTGTATCCGCTCCACCACCAACCCCGAAGGGGACGATGATTTCGATTTGCCTTTCGGGATATGCCGAAGCCACCCCCCAACTGCCAATAACCATAAGACTGGAAATAAAAATACCCAACAGAAACAATGATACCTTTTTCATTTATTACCTCCCATTAATTGATGGTTCCAAACAGCAGGTGCAAGGAAAACATATATTGGTGTTTTTTTCAACGTGATTATATCCTCGCCGCCTTAATTTCCCCGCCAAGATCCTTCCGCTGCCGCCTGTTCCGGCGAAGTGACTAATTTTCCTTCCCCCCGGGATCAATCTTGCAGGTAATTCAACGCCTCTTCTTCCGAGGGAAGCATGTAGAGTACATCCTCGTTTGGGTGCCGGTAAAGCCTGGCATTTTGCCTCTTCTGATCGAGGAAGTGACCGATGAGGCCGATGGTCCGGCCCAGGACGAAGATGCCGTTCAGGGTGCCGATGTCGATCAGAGCGTCTATCTCTTCGTCGTTGTAGAGGCCAGTCGCGAGCAGCATGTCCACAAAGAGGACGCCCGTAATGCC
>JAXMLI010000027.1:0-2776 GCA_034368785.1 Smithellaceae bacterium
TAAACCGTTTTTCCCTTAAATAGACCTCGGCCAGTCTTAATCTGACTTTGGGAGATTCAGGATGATCATCCAGGTGTTTCCGGTATATACCTATTGCATCATCGTTTCGCTCCTGTCTTTCATAAAGCAGGGCAAGCTCCAGCAAAGCGGATTCGAAAGACGGGACCAGAGAAATGGTTCTCTTGAGCCACTCCTCAGCCTCGCGCTGGTTTTTCATATTCAGGTGAATACGGGCGAGGTAGTACGAGGCCATAACGTGATCCGGCTTGAGGGAGATGATCTTCTCATATGCCTCGCGGGCGGCCGGGAGATTTCCTGACTCTCCATAAGCAATCCCCAAATAGAAGAGAGCGGTAATATTCTCAGGTTCGCTCTGGATGACGCGAAGGTATTCCCTCGCCGCTCCCTTGAAATTCTTTGCCTGGCGTAAGACCCCTGCCAGGGTGAGTCTGACCAGCGCATTGTCCGGGTCATTCTTGAGATATTCCATACAGAGATCTCTGGCTTTATCCGTTTCCCCCTTTTCAAGGTAGACACCTGCCAGCTCAGATATCAGATAGGGTGAGCGGGGATCGAGGCGCGCCGCCTCCCTGAACTCCCGGACGGCCGAGTCCAGATCCCCATCCAGGGCGTAAAGCACCCCCATAGAATAGTGATACGATGACGAAGACGGCACGAAGAACCCATTTCGCTGGGGCATTTCATCCTTGCCAATGCCCTCATTGACAAATATCACGCACCCTGTCAGGGACAGCGCGAAGATAAGGACAGCGCAAGTTTTATTATACTTATTTGCCATATAGGCGCCTTACAGAGATTTATTTTCGTGAACTCGCTTGCCCCGTTTTCAAATAATCCAGGGCCGCCTTTAGCTGGTTATCCCTCAAGAGATCATCGGTCTCCTTTTCATTCTCCGGCTTGATGAATTTAACCGCCACATCCGGCACTATCCCATCCCCATGGATCGAGCGACCATCGGGTGTGTAATACTTGGCGGTGGTGAGTTTCAGGGCATTCCCAGCCTCCAGGGGGATGATGGTCTGAACCGATCCTTTTCCAAAAGAACGGGCCCCAAGGATGATCGCCCTCTTGTTTCCCTGCAGGGCGCCGGCAACGATCTCTGCCGCGCTTGCGCTTCCCTCGTTCAGCAGCACCACTATCGGCGCCAACGGTTCATCACCATGGTCCCGGGCCACCGCCTTGGTATCCATGCCCTTCACCCTTCCTTTTGTGGATACAATAATGCCGGATTTGAGAAAGGCGTCGGAAACGTCAATCGCCTGGGGCAAGAGTCCGCCGGGGTTATTTCTGAGATCAATTATCAGCCCTTTGAGTGGCTTTACCTTTTTCTCGATCTCTCCCAGGGCCTGGAGCAGGTCATCCGAGGTCCTCTCCTGAAAGGATGCGACACGTATATAGCCATAGTTTTCTTCAAAGACCTTCGTCTTGATGCTGCGGACCTTGATCTCCGCCCTCGTTATGGAGATGTCCAGGGGCGCCGGGTCATTTTCCCGCATAATCGTGATGGTGACCTTGGTCCCCTTGGGACCGCGAAGCTTCTTTACCGCCTCGGAGATGGTGATATCCTTGGTAGAATTGCCGTCTATCTTGATGATCTGATCCGCCGCTTTCACCCCGGCGAGGTAGGCGGGCGTGTCTTCTATGGGCGCAACCACCGTCAGGATATCCTTGACTAAGGTTATTTCGATCCCGACCCCGCCGAAGCGACCGGCCGTATCCACCTTCAGCTCTTTGTACATCTCGGCGGTGAGGAAGGTGCTGTAAGGATCCAGGGTTTTGAGCATCCCGTTAAGGGCGCCCTGGATCAGGGGTTTCGACTCCACCTCGTCAACATAGTTTTTCTCCACCAGATCAAGGACTTCGGTGAAGAGCTTAAGGTTTTTATAAATGTTCCGGTCCAGGGCGGAAACCACCTTGTCCCCGTAAAAACCCAGGGCTATCAACAGGACTATTAAGGGAAGGGCGATAAGAATCCCCTTTTTCTTTAATCCATTCATTTATCATCTCCTATTGTTTTATTATCCCTACAGGCGACGAATAACATGTTTCAAAGAAGAAATTCCATTTATTTCTTCAGAACTTTGCCCCCTGCCTCGGGTCTTCGACATAAATGCGGGTAAATATTGTTGGCAATAAATAAAAAATATTGACTAGCACTTAAAATCTGTTATTCTATGATCATGAAACAATCGAATTACGCAAAAATATTTAAGGCACTCTCTAATGAACAACGGCTGAAAATCTTTCTGATGATTTATGAAGAGTGCCTGAAGTCCGAAACAGGGCGGGGAAACGCGGAGTTTAATGTCCTGAACGAAGAATCCTGCTGTCCGTGTTTGGGTACGCTGGAAAAAGCGTTCAGCATGGTCTGCGGGTGCATGAATCTGTCGCGTTCGACCATTTCGCATCATTTCAAGGAACTCCAGAATGCGGGGCTCATCACCTGCGAGCGGGAAGGGCAGATATTTCGTTGCCGGGTTAATCAAGGGGCAGTTGAGGCGATAAAAGGCTTTCTGGCGTAAATTTTTTTATCCCCATTGTTCGATAATATACGAACAATAGAATATAGGATGGAAAGGAGGTGATTGGCTTGGAGAAGCAGTGTTGCCGTGTGGACGTTACGGAACTCGAAAACGGGTATCGCTTTGAGGTCACGGGAGATGACCTCAAAGAAAAATGTAAAACCCTTTTTGAGAACTGCTGCACCAAGGAAAACATAAAAAATTGTTTTTCCCTGTGCAGTGGTACAAAATAA
>JAXMLI010000028.1:0-12694 GCA_034368785.1 Smithellaceae bacterium
ATCACGAGAAAATAGCGCAAGGGATTGAGGTAGGTCAACCATTGCACGACCTCGGGCATGTTGGCAATCGGAAAGACGAAACCCGAGAGCATGAAGAAGGGGAGGATGAAAAAGAAGGTCGTCATCATGGCCTGCTGCTGGGTTTTGGCGATGGTCGAAATGAACAGGCCGATGCCCAGGGTACTCAGCAGAAACAGGCAGGCGGCGCCGAAGAGCGCCGGGATGCTGCCCGCCAGCGGAACCTCGAACCAGAAGATGGCAAAGCCCGTTACGACGGCCATCTGGCCCAGGGCGATGAGCGTGTAGGGGATCGTCTTGCCGATGATCAGCTCGAGCGGTTTGAGCGGCGTGACGATGAGCTGTTCCATCGTGCCCGCCTCCCGCTCCCTGATGATCGCGATCGAGGTCAGCAGGAGCGAGATCAGCATCACCAGAAAGGCGACGATCCCCGGGACGAAGAAATGCTGGGAATCGAGGTTTGGGTTGTACCAGGTCCGGATTCGCGCGTCGATCTTGCCGTAGCGCAGATCAGGCCGGTAGAGTTCCCGGATCAGCTCCGCGTTCAGGCGGTCCAGGACCATGGTCGTATAGGCGATCCGGACGGAGGCCATGTTGCTCATGCTGCCGTCGGCGAGGAGCTGGACGATGGCCGTTTGGCCGCCGCGGAGCCGGTCGCTGAAATCGGGGGGAATCCGGATGGCCAGATCCACCTTGCCCTCCAGGAGGAGCCCTTCCAGCTCGGCAGGCCGCGCGGACAGATGGGTGATCCGGAAGATCCGGCTCGCGGTGAAGGTGTCGATCAAAAGCCTGCTCTCCCGCGTCCGGGCCTGGTCGCAGAGGGCGACCCGGATATCCTTCACGTCATAGTTGACGACGTAGCCGAAGACCAGCAGCTGGATCAACGGCGCGACGAAGAGGACGACCCGGTTCTTCTTGTCGCGGAAGAGCTGGATGAACTCCTTGCGGACCATTTCCCTGATTCTGAGCCAGCTCATCGTTACAGCCCCTCCCTTTTCAGGACCATGACGTTTAGAAATGTCAAGAGAAGGAAGATGCCGCCCAGGACCAGAAGCGGCGGCCAGAGATGGGAGAGGCCCAGGTTGCGCAGGTAGATCCCCGAGAGGATGTCGATGTAGTAGGTCGCCGGTACGAGCCAGGTGATGGCCTGGAGAAATGCCGGCATGTTCACGATCGGGAAGACGAAGTTCGACAATAAGAGCGATGGCAGGTAGGTGATCAGGACCGCCGTCTGGTTGGCGACCATCTGCGACTTCGTGAGCGAGGAGATCAGAAGGCCCAGCGTCAGGGCGACGAGGATGTAGAGCGAAGAGGCGAGGATCATCAGCCAGAAGCTCGCCTTCATCACGACGCCGAAGAGGACCTGTCCCATCAGGACGGCGATCAGCACATCGATCAGCGCGATGACAAAGTAGGGGATCGCCTTGCCCAGGAGAAATTCGCCGGCGCGGATAGGCAGGGCGCGAATCGTCTCCATCGTCCCGTTCTCATATTCCCGGGCGATGACCAGCGACGTGAGCATCGCCCCGACGATCATGATGATGATCGCGATGATCCCCGGGACGATGAAGTTCCGGCTCTCCAGATCCTCGTTGAACCAGATCCTGATCCGCCCCTCCACGGGCGGCCGGATCGGTTCCATCCCCTGACGGTCGAGAAAGGCGACGAGCCGTTTGTGGTTGTCGGACTCGATGAAGGCGGTGACGTAGGCGCGGGCGATCCCGGCGAAGTTCGGGTCGCTCCCGTCGAGGAGGACCTGGAGGGGAGCCGCGCGCTCCGCCCGCAGGTCGGCGCTCCAGCCGGGGGGGATGACCACGGCCAGGGTTGCCCGGCCCTGGTCAAGCGCCTCCGTGGCGGCCCGCGCGTCGGGAAGGTGCGCCGTGATCCGGAAATAGGAGGAGGCGCCCAGGCGCCGGATGAAGTCACGGCTCGTCTCTGACCGGTCCTGATCGATAACGACCGTCTCGATCTTCTCCACGTCGAGGGAGAGCGCGTAGCCGAAGAGTAGGATCAAGAGCAGCGGGACCGCGAAGGCCAGGTAGAGGCTCCGGAAATCCCGGAGCAGATGGTAGATCTCCTTGCGGGCGATGGCCTTGACATTGCGCAGGTTCACCGCAACCCTCCCCGCGGTCCGAGGCCACGCCAAACGATTCTCCCGGTTTTCATATTATTCCGATCCTCTTGGCGATAAATGCGCGCCTGTACGGGTTGAGATCAATCTCCGACTGATTATTCCTTATTTCCCTGCGGAGGGCCACGCTCCGTCGTGGCCGTAAGTTGAGATACACGTATTTATCATTATTTCCGTCATGGGGCGGTTTTTCTTACCCTGGTTCCTCCCGCTCCGCCGACCGGCGCAAAAGAAGATCCAGCGGGCTTTCCGGCGCCATCGACATGTTTCTCACGACATGGGTATAGATGATCCCGGAACCGGCCTTTCGTCGGCCGGCAATCTTTGAAAATCAGGCAAAATGTCATTGAACATGGATGACCGCCTTCTTGTCTGTATTACTTTTATTTTGAGGTAATTGCAAAACTCACGGTAAAGACGGCCACGACTTCGCTAGGCCCTCCAAAAGGCGAGGAAAACGGCACGTTTGGGTGACTGGAGGGACGCGCTCCGTCGCGTCCGCAGGAGTTTTGCAATTGCCTCTAATAATAAATATATTTTGCAGATTTGTTCAACAAAATATTTTTGACATTATAAATGCTTTCCCTTACATGGTACGTAACCTTACAGGCAGGCAATAACAATCCGGCAAAATGCATACAAATTCATCCCGCCGACCGGGAATAGCGCTTTTACTTTTTCAGTCCAGAGTTTGTGGCCCGGCAGATTAATTCTATCGTTGGCCCGAAGAGGGAACAGAACTGGATATTATAGGCAAGGAGACACAACATGGGAATACACGAAATCGAAGCTGAGATCAGGAAGCTTCCTATATCAGATCGTGCTTCGCTCGCAAAGTGGATCGTGGGGAGCCTCGACGAGCTTTCAGAATCGGAAATCGAGGCTTTGTGGGCCGAGGAAGCAGAGCGCCGGTTGGACGAACTCGAGCAGGGGTTGGCGACGGAAGTTCCAGCCGAGGAAGTCCTTCGCCGCGCGCGGGCTGCCATATCGTGAGACCGACCACCTTTCATCCAAGTGCGGACGCCGAGGTCACTGAAGCGGCGGAGTACTACGAGAGTCGTTCGGTCGGGCTTGGTTCCGACCTGCTTGACGAGGTGAAACGAGCACTTGAGCAGATCTCAGCGAGTCCGGAGGTGGAATGATGAATGGGCTGAATGGGGTCGGGCCATGCTAGGAATGGGTGAATGGTTGAATGGGGTCGGGCCATGCTAGGTGCCTAATATCATATTGAATAGCGTTTAAATGACCCCCTAAAATGGGCCTATAACGTGTTTTCCGAGGGTAAAAAGGCTGTTATTCGAAAAGGGGGGGTAGAAGCAAGATAAAGGCATGATAAAAACAGATTAAAAGCAACGGCAATAAACGCCAAAGGACAAGAGAAAATAATCAATAAAGACAAAGGCATAAAAGACTTCTAACGATCCAATCAACCCGACCGGGAACATCAGTCGGTGGTTTTCTGCCAGGCTATCGGCCCGGCGGGTTATCTCCGCCGTTGGGCGGTCATTTAGATCGAAATGGATAAATCGTGGTTTCAAAGCCTGAAAATGCTCTCTACAAAATGCTCCAATGCCCTTGACGATATGTCATAAGTGACATAAGATGGATGGTAATGAGCCCGAACGATAAACCATTGGTGTGGTTGCACGGTGAGGTGCAAACACCTCCGTTTTCGAAGACAGCGCGCCTGGAAGCAGGGTATTTGCTTCGTGCTTTGCAGCGAGGGGAGAAATTATCCCTGCCACAGTCCCGCCCGATGCCTTCCATTGGGGTACGCTGTCACGAACTACGGATAGTAGACGAGAATTTGAATTGGAGAATCGTGTATCGGATTGAACCGGATGCGATCGTAATTTTAGAGGTATTCGAAAAGAAAACAAATCGTACGCCGAAGCCAGTTACCGATGTATGCAAGAAGCGAATAATAGAGTACGAGTCGTGAGCAGGAGGGTAAGGCCATGATGGAAAAAACCAAAAAGAATATGCTAGAGAAAAAGGGATGGAAAGTTGGAACAACAGCTGAATTTCTGGGGTTGTCGCCGGAAGAGGCCAAGTATATCGAATTGAAACTGGCGCTGAGTGAACATTTGAAGAAACAGCGTCTGAAGCAAAAGATTACGCAGGAGCAGTTGGCCAAGATGATGAGTTCAAGCCAATCGCGCGTTGCAAAAATGGAAACAGGTGACCAGACTGTTTCATTGGATTTGTTGGTAAGATCTCTGTTAACTTTGGGGGCTTCTGAAAAAGATTTGGCAAAAGTCATAGCGGCAGCAAATTAAAGGCAGCCCAACAATTAAATCAACCCGATCGGGAAATACGGTCGTTGGTTTTTCTGCCAGGTTAACGGCCCGGCGGGTTATCTCAGTCGTTAACCCAATGATCATACAAAGGAGGCGGAATGAAGATCGATGAGTTATCTACGTGTTTCTGCACAAATGACGTTGACGTATGCAAGACGTTCTATCAACGCTATCTTTCAGCCAGGCACGTCTTCGACTGTGGTTGGTACGTCAACTTGAGAATTGGCGCCGATGGCCCTTCTCTGCAGTTCATGCAACCACAGCCGGGCATGCCGACGTTTGGTGGCGCCGGGGTGATGCTTAACTTCAAAGTGGAGGATGTAGACGCCGAACATACGAGACTGGTAGAGGCTGGGCTTAAGACCGCAATGCCTCTGGAGGATCATCCCTGGGGAGACAGAGGGTTCTCAGTAGTTGATCCCTTAGGGAATTCTGTCTACATATATTCTGATCGGGAACCGTCAGACGAATTCAAGCAGTACTACAAGGGCTAACCACTTATAAGGCCTCCGGATGTCAATAGATAATATTCACCCCGGACGAAAAGATTTTGGTTTTCGTTTAACGAAGCAACGAGCCTCCGTTCCTGTTGGGGTGGAGTGGGGTCGGGCCATGCTATGTATTTGACATTGAACAGAATAACACTGAACTGACCCTTTGAAATGGGTCTATAACGCGTCTTTCGAGGGCAAAAAAGCTGTTTTTCGTGAAGAGTCTGGGTTATTCCGGGGATAAAAAAGCGGCTGGGCCTGTCAAAAATCCCTGGGAAGGCTGTCCAGTTCGGCCAGGGAAAAGACCGGGCCGTCGTTGCAGACGTATTTGCTCCCCACGTTGCAGCGGCCACACTTGCCGATGCCGCATTTCATTCTCATCTCGAGAGAGGTGAGGATGTTTTCCTTAGAGAAACCCAAAGCGAAAAACACGGGCAGGGTGAATTTGATCATGATCGGCGGACCGCAGATGACCGCCACGGCATTTTCGGCGCTTGGCGCCGATTCCTTGCAGATAGTGGGAACAAAGCCCTCCCGGCCTGTCCAGTCTTCGTCTCCCTTATCGACGGTGATGCAGACCTGCAGGTCATCCCTCTGCTGCCAGGCAGCCAGTTCCTCCTTGTAGCATAAAAGTCCCGGGGTCCTGGCGCCGTAAACCACCGATATCTTGCCGAACCGCCGGCGGTTATCCTCATGAATCATATAGTTGACCAGGGATCTCAAGGTCGTGAAGGCAAAGCCGCCGCCCACGACCACAATGTTTTTCCCCTCGAGATATTCGATCGGCCAGGGATGTCCCAGGGGTCCCCTGATCCCGAGACGGGTCCCTTCGGTCATGTCATGAAGGGCCGAGGTCACGAGGCCGGGGACGATGGTGCCGGCCCGCTGAACGGTGAATTCCAGATAGCCCTCCTGGGTGGGCGAGGAGGCGATGCCGATGGGGCTTTCCCCCTTGCCATAGATGGAAAGCTCGGCGAATTGCCCCGGCAGGTACTGGAAATTCTTTTCATCTTCCCTGTTGATGAAAGACAGGCGGAAGGTCTTGATCTCGTTCGTATCCACCTCGGAGACCACCTTGGTGATCTCTACGGGCATGGGGATGTAGGGATTCTGCATTTTCACTCCTCGATCTCGTAGTGCGTTAGCGAAGCGTAACGCACCAAATTTGCGGTGCGTTACGGCAAAAAGCCGCCTAACGCACCCTACTGATATTTATTTATTCATCGCCTGAGCGATAATGGAAAAGATATCGATGTTCACGGGACATGACCTTGTGCAGCGACCGCAGCCCACGCAGGAGATGACCCCGAATTTCCGCACGTAATAGCTGTATTTATGACATACCTTCTGACGCAGGCGCTGGTAAACCGCGTGTCGGGGGTTATGGCCGCTGGCCTCGAGCGTAAAATCGGTGAACATGCAGGCATCCCAGAAACGCCGCCGCACCCCCTCCCGGAACAGGGTCTCATCGGCGATGTCGAAACAGTGACAGGTAGGGCAGACAAAGGTGCAGGTGCCGCAACTGATACATGCCGTCGAGATCCCCTCCCAGAAAGCGTTGTCCGCAAAGATATCTTCGAGCTTTTTCGCCACTGCCTCGGGGTCCAGCACGAGATGTCTGGTTTTGCTGCCCGCCCCCGGGGCGAGGAGGGCGGCGAATTGCTTTTCCTCACCGGGGGGGGCGGCAGCAAGAATAGTCAATGCGGAGAGGAGGGCCTCGCCTTTTGCCGTTATCCCCTGCAACAGAAAATCGCCCCCGTTTTTCATCAGCAGGATGTCGCTGCCGGAAGTATCGGCGCGATCAATCCCCAGGGTGCTGTAGAAATCGGCGGGATCGGCCGGTCCCTGGTCAAAGGCGTAACCGATGACAATGGTCTGTTCCCGCCGGGCCTGCCAGTAGGGGTCGGGAATCCCGCCGCCCAGAAAAAGCGCGTCCATGAGCAGGAAACTTTTCGCGTCCGGGGGTCTCACCCCCAGGAGTACCGTCGGGGTGGCCGGGAGCGGCAATACCCGCGCGGCCTGCTCTTCCTTGCCCAGGCGATAGGCGATCAGATCTTCCGACGGGGGGAAAAAGACGGATTTCGGACTCAGGAGGGTGTTATAAAAATCGAGCGTCACCTCCTCCGGGCCGCCGATGGACTGGAAATTAACCCCCCGGTCATCCCGGACCGGGGCGTACAGCTCCCCCCTCTCCAGGAGCGCGGCCACCAACTCACTCAACCTTCCCTGTGCGATCTTCTTCAACACAACAAACTCCTCATGTCTGGTTGCAACTACTCAGGTTGTTTAGGCTCTTGGCCGAAGTAACAAAATAGGTCAGGCGTCCCGCCTGACCGGCCAGGCAAATGGCGGGAACCATTAATCATCGAATGTCAGGCGGGACGCCTGACCTATGATAAATGGTCTCGCCCGGTGCTTTCCTTCAGTCTAAAAGCCTTCAGCCTAGTTTCACTATTTCAACATTTCGTCGCCGTCTTCCACCCGGAAATCCACCATTACCGGCCTGTCCTCCACCTTCATACCGGCGGCCTGACCGAACATTTCCTCGCACTCTTTCGCCAGTTTCTTGTGGAAGAGATAGAGGGGGATGTCCACCGGGCAGGCCCGGGAACATTGGCCGCAGTCGATGCAACGCCCGGCCAGGTGATGAAACCGGGTGAGGTGGTACATGGCGCTTCCCGCAGGGGTGGGCGATTTGTCGGCCCAGCGGGGCCGGGATTGATCCATGAAACAGGGATCGCAGTAACAGAGGGGACAGGCCTTGCGACAGGCGTAACATCGGAGGCAGCGGTCGAATTCCCCCCGCCAGAAATCCCAGCGGGCCTCTTTATCCATCCCCTCGAGCTTGCTCAAGACTTGAAAAGGCGAACCGGTTGAGCCGGGTTGCTCTTCCCCCAGCAGGATGTCGTACAGGACCGGGTTGACCAGACCGCAGGTGGTGGTGACGTCAAGGGTCGCGCCTGTTTTTTGATCCCGCATCCCGGTGGCGGGAATCCCCAGGAGTACCAGGTCTTCCCTCTTGAGCTTCCCCTCCTGAATCAGTTGCACCACCGCCCGGCTGTCCGGCCCCTTTACCGCAATGGCGGTTCTCGTTTCCGGGGGACAGCGCCTCAGATAGCCCGCCAGATTAAAGGTGCAATGCTCATTGAACACCAGCTTCTCCGTATCGGCGGGCGTTTTGGCCAGACAGGGCTGGGGATGCCTTTCGTCATATCCCGGGCCATAGGCCAGGACTTGAGCAACCTCGCCTTTGGCCAGCAGATCTTTTGCCGCCTCCCTTAATCGTTCTTCTATTTCCTTAAATGCCGTCATGTAAACTCCTCCGGGCTTTCTTCTTTCCGGATCATAAGCTTGGTCTGCGGTCCCAGGGCCTTCACCGCCGCCGTGAACTCCTCTACAACCTCGGCGAAGCGATTTCCCTCCGAGGCCGAGAGCCACTCCACCCGGAACCGGCCCGGCTCCAGACCGGCAAATTCCAGGATCTTCTTCGTAATGGCCAGCCGGCGCCGGGCATACATGTTGCCTGTGCCGTAATGACAGTCGCCGGGGTGACAGCCGCCGATGAGGACGCCGTCGGCCCCCAGTTGAAAGGCCCGAAAGACAAAGGAGGGATTGATGCGGCTCGAACACATGACCCTTACCACCCGCAGGTTCTGGGGATATTTCAGCCTCGTCGTCCCGGCCAGGTCCGCGCCCGTATAGGTACACCAGTTGCAGGCAATACCCAGGATTTTCGGTTCAAAAGCCATATGTGATCCTCTTTCTTTTTATTCTCAAAACTCCATGAGGCCTTCCATCTCCGCCATGATCTGATCATTGGTGAAATGTCGGGCGATGATCGCCGAGGTCGGACAGGCGGCAGCGCAGAGGCCGCAGCCCTTGCAGAGGGCCTCATTGATCTCCGAGACGGCCTTTGCCTCATTGAAGAACGGGGCTCCGTAGGGACAGACCTTGACGCAATTCTGACAGGCAGAGCAGGCCGCCGCGTTCACGAAGGCGGTTGTCGCCTCCAGTTCCATCCTGTCCTTCACCACAATGGTCAGGGCCTCGGCCGCCGCGCCCATCGCCTGGGCGACGGAATCGGGGATATCCTTGGGCGAGGAGCAGGCCCCGGCGATAAAGACCCCTTCGGTCATCGTGGAAAGGGGGGCCAGCTTGAGATGCCGCTCCAGGAAAAAGCCGTTTTTATCCGTGCTGAGGTTAAGCAGGCGCGCCATGTCCCGGGAGTCCTTCCGGGCGGTCATGGCCGGCGAGAGTACCACCATATCTACCGGGAGACGCATAAACTTGCCCGTGAGGGTGTCATCCACCTCCACGATCAGTTTCCCCGCCTCCTCGGGATTTTTCGTCCGATCCGTCACGTTGGCCGCCTTGCCCCGGATGAACTTCACGTCCTCCTCCAGGAGACGGTTGTAAAACTCCTCATAGCCCTTGCCGCCGGCCCGCATGTCAATATAGAGCTGATAAACGTCGCCGTGGATCTTCTCCTTCAGGAGATGGGCGAATTTCAGCGAGTACATGCAGCAGACCCGGCTGCAATATTCGTGGTTGTTCTTGTCCCGGCTGCCGATGCAGTGGAGAATGGCCACGGACTGGGGTTCGCTGCCGTCCCGCATGACCACCTTTCCCCCCGTGGGTCCGGCGGAATTGAAAAGCCTTTCCATCTCCAGGGCGTGGTAAACCCCGGGATACTTCCCGTAGCCGTACTGCGTAAGCGGCGCGGTATCCATGAGATCGTAGCCCGTCGCGACGATGATGGCCCCGGCCTTCACCTCCCGGAAGGTGTCTTCCCGGGTAAAATCAATGGCCCTCTGTTCGCAGATCTTCTCGCAAAGCCGGCATTTGCCCTTGATAAAGTAGGTGCAGCTATCGCGATCAATCACGGGTTTCTGCGGCACCGCCTGGGCAAAGGGGATGTAGATGGCCTTTCGTTTGGCGAGGCCTTCATCAAATTCCGAGGCCCCCTTGGCGGGACATTTCTCCATACAGGCCAGACAGGAATTGCACTTGTCATGGTCCACGTAGCTTGCCTTCTGTCTCACCTTGACCTCGAAATTGCCCACATATCCCTTCACCTCCGCCACCTCGGAGTAGGAGAGGAGTTCGATGTTGGGGTGCTGCAGGACCGCATCCATCTTGGGCGTCAGGATGCAGGCGGAACAGTCCAGGGTGGGGAAGGTCTTGTCGAATTGCGCCATGTGGCCCCCGATGCTGGGGGTTCTCTCAATCAGGTAAACCTTCCGGTCCATGGCCGCGACCTCGAGCGCCGCCTGAATCCCGGCAATCCCGCCGCCGATGACCACCACGTCGGGGTTGACATCAATGACCGGCGAGATCAGGGGGGCAAGGAGCCTGGCCCGGTACACCGCCCCGTTGATCAGGGCTTTGGCCTTTTGGGTCGCCACGTCTTCGTCTTCCGTAACCCAGGAGCATTGTTCCCGGATATTGACAATGGCCACAAGGTATTGATTCAGACCGGCGGTGGCCAGTACGCGGCGGAAGGTCTTTTCGTGCATGAGCGGTGAACAGGCCGCCACAATCACCCGATCCAGATTGTATTTCCTGATGTCGCTTCCGATCAGTTCCTGGCCCGGGGTGGAGCAGACAAACCGGTAGTCTTCCGCGACCACCACATCGGGCAGGTCCCTGGCAAACTCCACCACTTCACTCACCCGCACCGTCTTGGCGATATTTAAACCGCAGTGGCAGACAAAGACACCGATTCTGCTCATATTTGCTCCTTACTCTTCATTCTTCGAAACTGATTAGGTATAAAGGCTGAAGGTTATTAGGCTGAAGGTTAAGAGCTAAAAGCCTTCAGTCTATCCACCTGAGTAGTTAACATTCTTCGAGACTCTCAAGTAATATCTCCGACAAGTCTTTCAATGTAATCCTGTCTTCCGCGTTGGCCGTCCGGATGCTGTCATCGAGCATGGCGATACAGTAGGGGCAGGAGGTCACGATCGTCCGGGCGCCCACGTCCAGGGCCTCCTCGATCCGGAAGTCGCTCAGACGCTCCCCCTTCATTCTTTCCACCCAGAGACCGCCGCCGCCGCCGCAACAGATGCTTCCCTCGCGTATCCGGTCCATCTCGACGAGTTCCACTCCGGGCAGGGCCTGCAGGACCTCCCGCGGGGCATCGTAAAGACCGCTGTGCCGTCCCAGGTAACAGGGGTCATGGTAGGTGGCCTTGAGGCCGCCGAAATCCTTTTTGGGCGCGAGACGCCCTTCCTTCAGCAGCTTGGCCAAGAGTTCCGTGATCTGGATCACCTCGTAATCGCCGCCGTATTCCTTCCAGAAGGTATGGTAGCAGTGGGGAGAGATGGCGATGATCTTCTTTACCCCCAGCCCCTTGATTAGGTCCAGATTGGCCTCTTTGAGACGGTCGAAGAGATCGAGGTCCCCGACCTTTCTCACGCTTTCCCCGCAACATTGGGCCTCGACCCCGGGGAGTCCCCAGGAGAGCCCGGCCTGGTTGAGGATTTCCGCCACGGCCCGGGAGACGGCGATGTTGCGCTGATCATAACAGCCCGTGCAGCAGGTCCAGAGGAGATATTCCGTGCCTGGGGCGTAGAGGGGGTACTTCCCGGCGGCCCAGTCGTTTCTCTTTTCCGGATCGCCGGACCAGGGGTTCCCCCGAGAGGAGAGACTTCCCGTCAGGACGCGCAGGGTCTGGGGCAGGAGGCCGCCGCCGGCATAGACATTCCTCACCGTCGTTACCAAATCGATGATCTCCACCCCCCGGGGGCAGCGGTCCACGCAGAACTTGCAGGTCGAGCAGGACCACATGAGGTCTTCGATCCCCTCCAGCCCGAGCTGACTCATCCGCACCAGTTTGCGGATATTGAATTCCGAGATGGGCGTCCAGGGGCAGGTGCCGCTGCAGGTCCCGCACTGGTAGCACTTCTTGAAGGCCTCACCGCCGGCCTCGGCGATGGCCTGGGACATTTCCAGGTAGGGCGTAATCACTGATGACATGGGTTAACTCCTAGGGATACGGAAACCAAAAGTCGACCGACCGGGTCTCGTAGCAGACAATATAACGGCAAGGCTTTAAAAAGGGGGGTATGGAGGACGGAAATGGCGTTAATTAAGGCGTACATAGCACAGGCAGCAAGGTCAACAGTATCCAGATAGCACGCGCTTTCAGTATGGCGGCTCGCCATATGATTGCCCTCTAAGTAAGCGACTCCGGCACTAACAAAACCATGCGCGCATGTCAAGTGATTTTTTTCACGGGAGGGGCGGGGCGGGTGTCAGGGTACAGCCCAATCAAAGTGAATTGCCTAAAGCATGGTCACCAGGCTGATTTCCACCTTGCGTTCTCCCAGCGCCGCCAGTACCGCATCCCTGTCGTCGTGGAAGAACCTCAGGCTCACGCCGCAATCGGAGCTGATCCGGCGGGGCGTCGGAATCAGTTTGACCTCGATGCCGCATTTCCCGCAAACCTTTTCCGCTTGTATCGCGTGGCTGGTGGAATGAAAGGTGACTACTCCGAACCTTTTTGCTTCCATGGATTATCCGTTCATGACGGTTTTGTTAAAAGGCGGCTTTGCTATCGGGGAAGCCCCCGGCGGGCGTCCCTCCAAATCTTATTTTTAAATATGCGGCAAAGGGCCAGCAATGTCTAGCTTTTTGCGTCATCATTAAATTCCCTTTTTGGTTAGGGTTTTTTCCCTCCCCCTTCAATGGCGACCTTAGGAAGGGCACTGCCAGATTCCTCCCCCTTTAAGGGAGGGCCTAAGGAGGGGCAA
>JAXMLI010000029.1:0-19407 GCA_034368785.1 Smithellaceae bacterium
TTTGCGCGCCTTGCCAGCGGCCTTTTTACGAAGCCGTCCCAAATTAAAGGCTTTTGCGACTTTTTACGAGGTCGTCATTATTGGCCTTGCATAATACCCGAATGAGTTATAAACGCTCCCTGGATCAAACGGGGAAGGACAACAGAAAAATGAAGAAAAAATATCCGTTAGGCTACCTGCTGACCGGCTTTATCATTTTCATTCTTATCGGGGCATTCTGGTTTATTTTCCGGGCGCAGATTGAGGGAGTGGACCCGGAAATACAGATAAGCGGGATCGGGAATTACATCGGGATGAATCAGGCGCTGGAAGTGACGGTTACGGACCGACGGGCGGGGATCAGGAAGGTGGACATCTCCCTGATCCAGGATGGTACAACCCATAGCATCTCATCAACGGAGATTCCCCGGGGTGGAACCGCTGAACTGATGATTGCCGCGACGATCAGACCGCACCAGTTGAAACTGAAAGAGCACCAGGCCCAGTTGATCATTTCCGCGGTCGATCATTCATGGCGGAAGAATACCGCCCTGATTAATCGGCCGGTGGTCATCGATACGACGCCCCCCCGGATATCCCTCCTGACTCCCACCAACTATCTCAACCCGGGAGGTACAGGGGTGATCAGCTACAAATCGTCCGAACCCCTCGCGGTTCACGGTGTAATGGTTAACGAAACCTTTTCCAGCGGTTATCCGGCCCAGCCGGATAAAGATATGATGATCGCCTACTTCCCGCTGCCCCAGGCGGCAAAGCAGGGGGTAATGAAAATCATGGTGGTAGCGGAAGACCCGGCAGGCAACAGATCACAGATTTCCCTCCCTCACCTTATCCGGGAAAAGAAAATTACCCATGACAAGATGGTCCTGAGCGATCAGTTTCTGCAATCAAAGATGCCCGAATTTGAAGCCCGCTTCTCCGAACTTAAAGGGAAGACGCCAATCGAAATATTCGTGTATGTGAACGACCGGATGCGCCAGGATAATTTCAGACAGATCCAGGTGATCTCGAGCAAGACCTCCCTGAAGCAGCATTGGCAGGGACCCTTCCTCCGGATGCATAATGCCTCCCCGATGGCCTCCTTTGGTGAGAAAAGAACATATCTGTACGAGGGAAAGGCGGTGGGAGAAAGCGTTCACGCAGGAGTGGATCTCGCCTCAACTACCAATGCCCCTATTCAGGCGGCGAATAACGGCATCGTGGCCTTCACGGGCTATCTGGGGATTTACGGAAACACGGTAATCATAGACCACGGGTTCGGTCTCCTCAGTCTCTATTCCCATCTTAACGACATCACGGCGAATGACGGGCAGGCGGTAAATAAGGGGGATATCATCGGCACTTCCGGCGTATCCGGTCTGGCCGGCGGTGATCACCTCCATTTTTCCATTATTGTAGGCGGTCAATTCGTGGAACCAAAGGAGTGGTGGGATCCGAAATGGATCGCCGATAATGTGACGAAGAAACTGGCAGGCATTGTTCAGTGATTGGCGTCGCGGAAAACCAGGAAACCTCCCTCCCCTTGAAGGGGAGGCCTACAGCCCCCGTCTCCCTCCCCTTCAAGGGGAGGGTCGGGGTGGGGATGGGGTTAATCGTACCGCGAGCGTAATCCGCCGTCTCCCCGCCTTGCCAGCGATGTTTTGAATTCCCCGATCGCGGCCACATCATGGCGGTACTGGAAGGGCCACATGCTTTTAAGATGAAACAGGGCAACCCGGTCCCCGTCGTTAAGGACATGATCCAAATCGGGCTGGACACCCGGCATGGCACTCAAATTACCGTTGATGAAGGAGATGCCACGTTCAGCAGTCGGCAGGGCCAGTCGCGCCAGGAGATCGCGCAGGACGCTTCCCTCGGGGATTTCTACTTGCGGGTTGGCGAAAATGTTATCGCTGCTGTTGCCGTAACGCGCGAGCGGCCCGTAAAGCCAGACGTCAATTTTTATCATCGTTCCACCATTTGGCAGGGGCACGGCATGCCGTGCCCCTAAGTAGGCCGTTAGAATTGTCTTTCCCAAAATCACCTACATTTCCCCGAACACCGCATCGAAGACCTCATCAGGCAGGTCATTCGTCACGTTGTGGGGCGGGAGCTTCTCATATTTCATGAACTCCGGCAGGCGGTCGTCCGCTTTGGTAAAGCCTGCCGCCTCGTTGAACTTTCTTTCACGACGCAAAATGTCCGCGCCCATGGCTACCGCATCGGCCGCAGTCATCTTCGTGCCCAGCATACCGTTCAATTCATCGAGCAATCCCTCGAATCCCTTGGGGATATCCAGGATGGCGAAGGCGATGAAAAGGCAATGCCCGCTCGAATCGATCATCGCGGTGGTACTCTGGAAGCCCCGGCTCAGGTCCGCCTTGGATTTTTCTGCGGCCAGCGGATCAGACGTCCCTCCCACGCTCAGAATTTCCGGCGCGATGGTATAACCGGCGGTATGATCCGCCCCCATGGTAGTAGTGGCGTAGGTAACGCCGATACCCTTGACGGCCCGTGGCTCATAGGCGGGCATGGCCTGACCCTTGACTGTAGGCGAGCGTGGATTGCCATAGAGTTTCGCCGCCATCTCCGCGCCGCCGCCCAGGATGCGGCCCATGGGGGTGCCCTTACCCATCTCTTTGAGCAGTTTTATCGCGCCTTTCTTATCCCCGAAGGGGAGAACCCCCGAGTCCATCGCCACGCCCACCGTCACGCCGGCCTCGATGGTATCCAGGCCGTAGGCGTTACAGAGCTTCACCATTTCTCCGATGGCGTCCAGATCCGCGATGCCGCATTGGGCCCCAAAGGCCCAGCCTGATTCATACTCGACGCAGGAGGCTATTTCACTGCGGTCCTTGGCGTAAAGCGTGTTCGAGCATTGGATGATGCAGCCGGGGCTGCAGCCGTGGTTATATATCTCTTTGCCCATGCGCTTCTTGTTCGTTTCAAAAATTGCCTCGCCGGATATTTTCGCGGCGCCTTCGAAGCGACCGCTGCGAAAGTTACGGGTGGGGAAGCCACCGGCTTCGTTCAGAATATTCACCAGAATGGCCGTGCCGTAGCTGTTGAGGCCGCCCTGCGGTTTGGTAATGGCATGTTCCATCAGGGCCTCGCGCATCTTTTTGGCGCCTGTCTTTAACAGCTCCTCGTTGGCAATTACTACCCCCGGAGCGCCCGTGGAATCAACCACCAGGAATTTCAGTCTCTTGCTGCCCATGACCGCGCCCAGACCGCCTCTGCCGGCATAACGGGTGGGTTTTTTCTTCATGTCGTTAAAGGCAATCCCCGAATCGCCATAGCCGAATTCGCCCGCGGTGCCGATACCGGCAACCTCAACCTTCTTCCCGAACCGGTCGAAGACCTTGGCATATACCTCATAGAGGTCCTGACCGGTATACTCATCGGCAGGCTGGAATTCCACTTTTGGTTTGTCACCCGCCCAGGTCAGGGCGGCCAGCCAGTATTTGTCAGCCTCTTTGGGCATCCCCTCTATGATCACAGCCTTGAGCCGCATTTTGGCCAGGGCCGGGGCCATGCCGGTGCCCGCGTTGGCTTCCTTGATCCCGCCCGTCAAGGGTGATTTTCCACCCACGGAAATTCGGGCGGACGTGGGGGAGATGGTGCCGGTGACGATCCCCGGGGCAAATACCAGTTTATTGTTTGGTCCCAGGGGATGGCACTGCGGGTCAACCTCGTCGCTGATGATGGCTGAGGTCAGGCCGCGACCGCCCAGCAGCTTATATCGCTCGGGCGCCTTTTCCAGTTGATATGATCGATTGGTCATATTCATACGCAGAATCCACATAACAAACCTCCTTTTTCATAAAGATTGTTGTGGCCCGGGCACGTCAGCCGGCGCCCTGGGGCGGGACCCTGAAAGGCTGGTCGGGTCTGGTAGTCGGCCTGTCCTTGACACAAGCCCTGGAAACCATACAGTTCTTTACCGAAATGCCGCTATATTATTATAGTTATAATGGCGCATGTCAAGAGCGGATTCAATCAAGATGATGAAACGGTGAAAGGGGTCCCTGTTTTCGCCAGGGCCGTCACATCTTTATGAAAGACCCGTCCTCAGCCCTTCAGGATGTCCCGATGGCCTATCTGGAACGGATAATCCGTGGAGGAAAGATATTTCCCCAGGGAATTTGCCATTACTACCGAACGATGTTTTCCGCCGGTGCAGCCAAGGGCGATACTGAGCCTTGTTTTTCCTTCCCGCTCATAGAGGGGCAGGAGAAAATGCATCATATCTATTAGTTTTTCCCTGAAGATACCAGCCTCCTTCGAGGTCAGAACATAGTCCATCACCTTATTATCGTGACCGTCCAGGGATTTAAGCGTTTCCACAAAGTAGGGATTGGGAAGAAACCGGACGTCGAGAATAATATCCGCGTCCACGGGGATGCCATAGCGGAAGCCGAAGGAGGAGACATGGATGAACAGGAGTTTCTTTTTGTCCCGATCGGACAAAAAGATCCGCTGCACAATATCCTTCAACTGGTGCACGTTACAGGAGGAGGTATCGATGACCTTGCTTGCCATGGACTTCAGATGAGCCAGCTTTGCGCGCTCCAGACCAATGCTCTCCAGGATGGAGCCCTGAACGGCCAGGGGATGAATCCGCCTGGTTTCGCTGTAGCGGTGCAGGAGGGCGTCGTCTCCGGCATCGAGGAAGATGATTGTAATCCTGTATCCTCTGTTTTCCAGGCGTCGGAAAACCTTTTCGTATTTCCCCAAAAAACCCTCTTCCCGGAGGTCCATCACGAGGGCAACCGTAGGCGGATTGGCCCTCTCCTCAGACTGTATCTTGAGAAACTTGGGCAGAAGCACTACGGGCATGTTGTCAACGCAGAAGAAACCAATATCTTCCAGGGCCCGGAGGGCGGCACTTTTCCCCGAGCCGGACATGCCCGTGATGATCACAACCCTGTTCTTTTCTCCCTCTTCCGGTTCCCGCATAGCAACTCCTCTACCAGGATTTCCACATCTTTTGCCATTCGCCGCTGGTCACCCGTTTTGGGTAAACTGGAAGACGGCACGGAGCTTCCAATAATATCCCGGCATTTTAGCTTGCCGTAATGGCCGGCCGGAGCAACGGATAAAAGGGGAAACGAGATAAATTCTACCACCAGATCAACCCGGGCTTCCGGCGCTATGAGCAGGGGATCGATGAAGCCTGCCGCAGAGACGATGCCCTTTCCTCTGATCGCCAGGAGATTCCTGGTCCTCTCCGGGGAACGCCCGTAGAGGTTTCCATCGGCCCTTCTCTCCAGCGCCACCGCGTCGTCCGACACCCATAGATGTCCTCGCGCGACCAGCTCCAGGCTGCAGGCAGTCTTGCCGATACCGCTTTCTCCCGTAATGAGCACCCCCAATCCCCGGATCTTGACCAGGCAACCGGGCATCTGGATCACCATATCGAGGAACTCCCTCAAGAGTCCCTTGATTCTACTTTCAAGAAGGTGTCTGTTGAATGAAGAAGTGAAAATTGGGAAACAACTGCGTCTTGCCTGCTCAATCAGGGCACGGGGCAGCGGTGGGTCATCTGAAATCGCCAGGGCGGCTAAGCGCAAGCGCGACAGAAGCTGTAAAAAACCCCTGCGACGGTACACCCCCGCCCCTCTCAGGGAGGCGATGCCCGCCGCGGACATGACAAGCACAACCCCCGCGGGCAGGTCGGCAGAGGAGATATCATCTGAAAGGGAATGGACTTCAGAGCGGGTGATCATTCTGGAGAGACCGGCGCGGCAGTAAACACTCTTGAGGGCCAGCCTGTCCCTTCCCGCTGTCAGGATGTCTGTCACCGTCAACTCGTTCATGTGTCCCCAAGCCGGGCGTTTATTCGCTAAATGGGCGTAACTTCCGGGAGTTCGTCAATCCTCGTCTTTCTCCGCGATAATGGAAAAAATATCCTCCCGATCAGACGCCTCCATCAACCTCTTCCGGAAAGAGACATCCTTGAGCATTCTGGATATCCTTGCCAGGGCCTTTAAATGCTGACCCGCCGAGTTCTCCGGCGCCATGAGCAGGAAAAAAAGGTGCACCGGTCTTCCATCCATGGCATTGAAATCAATCCCTTCCCTGGACCTCCCGAAAGAAACAATTAACTCCTTGAGACCGGATACCTTCCCGTGTGGAATGGCAATACCATCGCCGATGCCTGTACTGCCCAGTTTTTCCCTTTCGAGCAGCACATTTACCACCGCATCGTAATCACCCAGGATATAATCTGAAGGAAAGACCTGGGCGAGTTCCATAAGCACATCCCGCTTGGTTTGGGCCGTCAGTTCTTCTATTATGAAGCTCGTGTTGAGCATATCCGTTATTTTCATCAATCCCTCCCAGTTTCTATCCATGACGAACTCTTAAAAGTCGTAAAAGCCTTGCATTTAGGACGGCTTCGTAAAAAGGCCGCAGGCAAGGCGCGCAAATCCCGAGGAATGAGGCGTCGGGGACATGTTCCGGAAGCCCGAAGGGATCGGAACGTGTCCCCGGAACACGCCGCAGTGACGAGGGATGCAACGCAACGCAGCATCCGGACTTTTTACGAAGTCGTCATCCATTTGTTTCCAAGAGGGCGTACTTGCCATTATCCAGGCGATAGATCACGCATACCCTTTCGGTAGAGCCATCGCGGTATATAACAAAACGGTTCTTGAGTGTCTCAATCTCCAGGACGGCATCCTCCGGCGACATGGGTTTAAGGATGACTTTCCTGGTTTCTATGATCTTTGCCGAGAGGGAGGAATCCTGTTCCTCCAGACCGAGTTCGGCGCCGGCAGATTCCTCTTCTGCCATATCTACCTGCTTGTGCTGGCGTATCTTCGCCCTGTGCTTTTTGAGTTGTTTTTCCACCTTATCAATCGCGTCGTCAATGGCCTGGCTCATCTCTTTTGCTTCTTCCTTGCTGTTTATATTAAGACCGTTGGCCAGAAAATTTATCTCCGCCACCTGACGGAATTTCTCTACCGAAAGCACCACATGGGCCTCACAGGGGCCATCAATATATTTTTTGAGTTTGGTCAATTTCTCTTCAACAAACTCTTTCTGCCAGTTTCCTACGTCAGAATTTCTGAAAGTAATGGATATATTCATAACTTTGCTCCTTTCGATGCCCCCGTCACCGGGGAGAGGGTCTATGTTTCGAGAAATGATTTGCAATAAAGGGCGGGACCTATATTTTAATTGCGTTGGGAAGTCAATCTATTTGTCCGGCTGAAAAACGGTAAAATTCGGCTCAAACGTACATTTTCCTCTTTGACGCCGGCAGGATTTTCAACATCTCCCGGTATTTAGCCACCGTTCGCCTCGCGATGGAGATACCTGCCGTCTCAAGAATTTTTACTATATCCTGATCACGATAGGGTTTTTTATGATCTTCCTCACCAATGATCCTTCTGATATCCTCCTTGACGCTCCGGGAAGACACGGTATCTCCATTTGTGGTTTGAATCGCGCTGCCGAAAAAAAACTTCAGTTCATAAATGCCCTCAGGGGTCTGCATATACTTGTTCGTGACCACCCGGCTTATTGTGGATTCATGCATTTCTACGTCCTCGGCCACATCTCTGAGCACCAGCGGTTTGAGGTAATTGATCCCCTTATCCAGGAAATCCCTTTGGACCCGGACAATACTCTCCGCCACCCGGAAGATCGTTCGCTGCCGCTGCTGCAGGCTCTTGAGGAACCAGGACGCGGCCTGCGTGTTTTCCTTGATAAATTTTTTCTCCTTGTCCGATCCGTTGGATCGCCTCATCGTTCCGATCAGATTACGGTAATAATTACTGATCCGGAGATTAGGAAGACTATCCTCATTTAATAAAATCTTGTAGTCGTCGCCGGCCTTTACCACATACACATCGGGGATGATGGTCTCCAGTCGCTCTTCCGCGTAAACACCGCCCGGTTTCGGATCCATATTTTTGATCAGCGCGATCGCTTGCAGGACCTCATCAAGAGGAAGAGAAAGCTTTCTCGCGATAAGCGAGTAGTTCTGCAATTCAAGGTTCTTAAGATGGTCCTTGATGATCGCCTGCACCGTGGGCGTAGCCATTCCCAAGGTCTCCGCCTGAATCAGGAGACACTCCGTGAGATCCCTGGCGGCAACGCCAAGCGGGTCAAACTGCTGGATTTTTTTCAGCACGGCCTCTACCAGGGCGGTCTCCTGCTCCAGATCCCGGGCGATTGCCTCGAGGCCCTCCCGCAAATACCCGTCAGTATCGAGATTGCCAATGATCTGTTCGCCGATTTTCATTTCCTCGGGCGTCAATGGGGAAAGTTTCAATTGCCACATGAGATGATCCGTAAGGGAGGGTCTCATGGCGACCAGATTATCCCAGGCCGGGGCCTCTGAAGCATCCCGTCTCTCGTAGGTACCGCCTACGCTTACCCTGTCCTCCATATAATTCTGCCAGTCAAATTCGTCCTTCCCGTCACCCTCACCGGTAATCTCCTGGGTCCGTTGGCTGATATCATTTCCCGCCATGAGGTCCTGCTGCACATCCTGGGCCTCAATCGACCTCTCATCTTCCTCATTTTGGGTTACTTCCTCAATGAGAGGGTTTGCCTCCATCGCCTGGTTGATGGCATCCACCAGCTCTAACCGGGACAACTGCAGGAGCTTGATCGCCTGCTGGAGCTGAGGCGTCATGATTAATTGCTGGGAAAGCTTTAAATTCTGTCTTAATTCGAAGGCCATATCATATATCTGGCCAAGGGCCAGCCGCTCCTGCTAATTATTTTATTCCCATAATTAAAAAACGAAGTCATCGCCAAAATAAAACTTCCTCGCCTGCTCACTATTCACGATCCGCTCACGGTCGCCTTCCACCAGGATTGCCCCTTTGTTAAGAATGTAAGCCCTGTCGCAAACAGTAAGGGTTTCTCTTACATTATGATCAGAAATGACGACCCCGATACCTTTGGATTTGAGCTTTCCAATGATCCTTTGAATATCGGCTACCGCCAAGGGATCTATCCCGGCGAATGGTTCATCAAGGAGAATAAACCTGGGTGATGTCACCAGTGCCCGGGTAATCTCGAGCCTTCTCCTTTCGCCACCCGAGAGGGAATAGGCATAACTATGTCTGAGGTGCCCGAGATCAAGCTCTCCTAATAGTTCCGTCAGCCTTTCCTCACGTTTTTCCTTCAGGGGCTCTACCATCTCCAAAATGGCCAGGATATTCCCTTCCACCGTGAGCTTGCGGAAAGTGGAAGGTTCCTGTGGCAGGTAATTCATGCCCTTCCTGGCCCGAAGATACATGGGAAACCGGCTTATATCCTCTCCGTTGAGACTGATGCTCCCGCTGTCAGGTTTCACCAGCCCCACGATCAGGTAAAAGGTGGTCGTCTTTCCCGCGCCGTTAGGTCCGAGGAGGCCAACGACCTCGCCTGGATCAATCTCGAGGTTGACCGCGTCTACCACCTTTCTGCCGTCGTATGTTTTGGTCAAGCCTTCCGCCTTGAGCTTACCCATGAGGCTGATCGTCCCTGTTACTTCTTTTTTTCACGCATTTCCCTCGTATAGATCGTGGCGCTGACCCGACCCTTTTCGCCACCCTCAACTACCCCCCTGTTCTCTGCCATAAAATAAGTCACCCGTTCGCCCTTCACCACATTCATGCCCTCCCGCAAGGTGGCATTTCCGATTAAGACAATCTGCTGGGTATCCTGCGTGAAAACGGCATCGTCTCCTGTTGCTATCCGTTCCTCCATGTGGATGATGACACGCCCTTTGGCCTCTATTCTATCCAGATCCCCGCCTTTCAGCGGATCCTTTGCCGCCGAGGCGCCGACCTGGGCATCCTTTTTGTAGTACAGGGTCATCCGGTCTGCCTTGATTACCGTATCCTCCTGCGTGGCAATCACATTGCCGGTAAAGATAACCATCCTTTTTTCATTATGCGCGTCAAGCTTGTCCGCTTCGATCTTGATGGGCTTTTGTTTTTCCTTCTCCACCTTCGAATCTTTTTTCCCCTCCACCGACTGCGCCCCGGCATGGTGGATCGGTATCAAGAGTAAAAAGGAAACAAGAACGATTACCAACCCATTTTTCATTATTTCACCTGGCCTATCTGCGCCTTGACGGTGGAGTGGAGGGTCAATTGCTCATCCCTCATAGAAAGGCTCATCCCTACCGCCTTGACGCTCATAAAGTCATTTTCCATTAATACTGGCCCATTCGTAAATATCAGTTCGTCTTTTTTGGAAAATTGCAGCCTGTCCGTCCTGAAGCGCTCGCCCTTGTCAGAGACTATTACAATATTTCCCGTGATATCCATGTCGTGACTTTCGGTGTTCATCCTGCCCTGATCTCCGCTCAGGTGATACACCCTGCCATCCTTCATGATAAACCTGATCCTGATCTTTTCGAACAGGGCCAGCTTATCTTTCTTCTGTAAACTGGCGTTATCTGCCTGGACTTCCCATTTGACTCCGCCTACCTCCAGTTCCTGATACTTCAAATCCTTAACCCGCAGGTCAATCTCATCAGGAAGGACTTTCAGGATGGCTGTTACCGCCTGTTTTCTCATCTTCCAAATATACCCGCCGGCCAGGGCCAGGATGATGGACATAAGGACAACGGCAATGATTATCTTTTTCTTTCTCATCCCCTTGATCACGGCAGTCGATACCTTTCAGCCCGGAGACATTGAGGGTAGATATAGCACCGGCCTCCCTTTATGTAAAGCCTAACATTCCCCCCTGCATCCTCTCAGGCAAGCTCATATAAATCAAGCACCTCCTGCCATTTACCCTGACCACGGATGATTAATTCACATATTTCCCGAACGCCTCCCCTTCCCCCGCCCGCCCTGGCCACATAATGGACATTGTCCTTTACAACTTCCGTGGCATCTGCCACCGTGGCGGCAAAACCGACCCGTCTTAACAGCGGGGCGTCAATCAGATCATCGCCAATAAAGGCAACCTCTTCGGGCAAGAGGGCCTTCCTCTTCAGTAGCTCTTGAAAAACCGCGACCTTGTTTCTCACCCCCTGATACAATTCCACGATGCCCAGGTCCCGGGCGCGGTGCTCAACCACCCTTGAGGTGCGGCCGGTGATGATTATTACCTCCATTCCAAACCCCATCAGCATCCTGAGCCAATGACCGTCTTTCACATTAAAGTTCTTCGTTTCCGTGCCTGCGTCATCGATGATAATGCGGCCGTCGGTCAATACGCCGTCCACATCGAGAAGTAAAAGACGGATCGGTTTGATCCTGCTTGTCAATTGCTCAAGTTGATTCATCATACCCCTTCCCCTCCCGCGGACTCAGGGCCTGATCCCCTGATCAATCGGTCTATCCCCAGTAGCAGGGGAAGCAATCGGGCCAGTTCGCCCAGGTCCAGCATGTTGGGTCCATCGCAGAGGGCCTGGGCCGGGTTCGGGTGGACCTCAAAAAAGAAGCCGTCCACCCCCACCGCGGCCGCCGCGCGGGCGAGGCCAGGCACCATGTCCCGCTGGCCCGACGACGCGGACCCGGCCCCACCGGGCAACTGTACGCTATGGGTCGCGTCATAGATCACCGGATACCCCATCCGTTTCATAATCTCGAGCCCCCGGAAATCGGAGACAAGGTTATTATAGCCGAAACAGGCCCCCCGCTCGGTAATCATGATCCGGTCGTTCCCGGTGGACAGGATCTTGTCTATCACGAATGCCATGTCCCAGGGGGCCAGGAATTGTCCTTTCTTGATATTGACAATCCGCCCGGTCCGGGCCACTTCCAGGAGGAAATCGGTCTGGCGGCAGAGGAAGGCGGGAATCTGGATGATATCGAGAACCTGGGCCGCAGGATCTATCTCTTCAAAACGGTGTACATCGGAAATCAGGGGGAGATTATAATCCTTCTTGATCCCGGACAGAATTTCCAGCCCCCTCGCGAGGCCCGGACCGCGATATGAATTAATCGAGGTCCGGTTTGCCTTGTCATAAGAGGCCTTGAAGACAAAGGGGACACCTAGCTTTTTGGTCATACTCATCACGGACTGGGCGATTCCTCTGGTCAATTCCTCGTCCTCGATTACACAGGGACCGGCAAGCAAGACCAGGGGCGATCCGTTGCCGACAGCAAAATCGTTTAATCTGACCTCTCCCATCTGTTGCTCCTAATTGAATTTCTGTTTCGTCAGTAAAATTCCCATATCGTAAATCTTCTTTTTCGCCTGTTCCAAAGAGGGGTCGTATTCAAGGGCCTTCGTGTAGTTCTGTCTGGCCTCCTGGTACATCTTCTTTTTTTCGTAGGCCTCTGCCAGACGGAAATAAACCTCACCCTCCTTTGAGTTGTATTTAAGCGAGTTTCGGTAGTATTCAATGGCCTTATCGAGACTGCCCTGTTTAGCGCTGATATCGCCCATGTTGAAGAAATAAAAAGCCTTGCCGTCACTGCTGGTCGTCATTTTCTCAAGACGGAGATAGGCCTTGATCGCGTTGTCGAATTGAACGTTATCCTCGTAGTAACGGGCCAATTTTTCCAATACCTCCAATGTCGGCTGGAGTTCGGCGTACCTTTCATAGGCCTTCATGGCATCTTTTTTGTTCTTCATCTCTTCATAAGTAACGCCCAGGTTGTAGTGAATTATGGGATCTTTCACACCCTGCTCCAAGGCGAGCTCGTAGTTCCTCGCCGACTTTCTGTATTCCTTTAGTTCACCAAACGCGTAGGCCATGTTCGCGTATATGCGGCCTTTGTTCCGCGACTTATTCACAGGCTTCCCGCCGTTCTTTTTCGGAGATTTATCGGATACGAGTTTGTCATAGTACTCGACGGCCTGTTTATAATTCTTGTCCCTGAAGAAGGCATTGGCAAGTCGCTCCAGGATCTCCGGATCGTCGGGCTTCTTTTCCCAGAGCTTCCGATACTCAACGGCCGCTTCTTTGTCCATTTTACTTTTTTCATAGGCAACCGCGAGGTTAAAACGTACCGTCTGATCGTCAGGACTGAATCCCAGGGACTTCCTGTAAGCGTTAATTTCTTCTTTTACCATGCCCTTGGCGCCATAGGCCGCCCCGAGATTGGCAAAGGCCGCCGCACTGCGGGGCTGAACTTTAACAACCTCCTCGAGCCATTTGATGGCCTCGTCCTGTTTACCCCCCTTCAGGGAGGCTTCCGCCAGGGCCATCATGATATTATGATCTTGAGGTCGCTTGCTCAGGGCTTCCCTGTAATGCTCGATGGCCTTGCCGAAGGAGCCGGCCTTTTCGTAGGCATCGCCCAACCTGTAATGGATTTCTGGATTAGCGGGATCGTTTTTCAAGGCCTCCTGGTAGGTATCAATAGCCTTTTCGCGCTTGCCCAGGCTTTCGTAGGCTGTGGCCATGTTCAGTCTGGCGTTATTGTCCCGGGGGTTGAGCCTGACTAGCGCCTCAGAGGTTCTGACAACCTCCTCGTAATCCTTCAATTCCAGGTATATCCTTGTCAGGTCCTGCCAGGCGCCGACATCCCTGGGTTGCTGCCCAATTAACTCCCGGTATTGGGCAATCGCCTCTGTCATCATCTTCCTTTTTTCGTACAAGCCGGCCAGGGTCTTTCTGACGGACGTATCGAGAGGGTTCATGGCCAGGGCCTTCTTCAGGAAATCGATCTGCTCCATTTCATTATCCGTGGCCCGGGCGTGCCTCAACCAGTCCTGAGGTGTCAGTTTTACCGCCACCGGGATTTGGACAATGACGTCCTGACCGTATCTGACCAGAATACGAAAAGGCGTAGCCCCTCTTCTCCCGCTTTCCGCGAGTCGCCCCTTGATCGTCTGATCCACCAGCTCAATTCCCCGCAGGGGCGCCTGATAATCATTTTCCGTGCCAAGCCCTTCCACATCAACAGTTATACCCTTGCCTGTGATGGCATCGCTGACAATCTCCTTGATGACAAATTCATCCCGGTAAAAGACTTCGAACCGATCACCTTCCCTCAACTCCAGATCCTGTCCGTTCTTCTCCATGAGCAGCCGGTAAAATCTGGGTTTTTCCTTAAGGATGTAATGCTGAAAGGCGTTTTTGGTTCTTGTGGCCAGGTACTCCAGATCTTTTGCCTGTGGGGGAGAAAACAGGGCGAGAAACAAATAAATGGCCAGGGCCAGCAGGCAGATTGCCATGATCAGACCAATAAAATATAATCCTGCCCGCAAAACACGGGGAATCTTTTTTTTTATTTGCTTTTCATAGGGCATATACAAAACAAACCTCCCGCTGGTGTTCTAAAAGCCTCCCGGCCGCCACAAGGGCGGCGACTACCTAGCCCCGGGGGTGGAATCTCTTATGGACTTCCTTGAGCCTCTCCCGGGTGATATGGGTATAGATCTGCGTGGTGGATATGTCGGCATGACCGAGCATCACCTGAACCGCCCGCAGGTCCGCGCCGCCTTCCAGCAGGTGGGTGGCAAAGGAGTGGCGAAAGGTGTGGGGATAAACCTTTTGGCCGAGCCCGGCCCTGGCCGCGTACTGTTTAATGACCTTCCACAATCCCTGCCGGGTGAATCCCCCGCCCAGGCGGGTCAGAAATATCTTGTCGCTTCTCCCGCCCTTCAGAAACAGCGGGCGGGCCTGCTCGAGGTACTCCTTGAGCAGGGAATAGGCAGATTGACCAATCGGCACGATCCTGCTCTTGTCACCCTTGCCGATGGCCTGGAGGTAACCCACCTGCCAGTTGATACTGTTCAGGTGGAGGGCGATCAATTCTGATACCCTCAATCCCGTGGCATAAAGCAGTTCCATGATCGCCGCATCCCTCAGTCCGGTACTGGTGTTCCTGGCGGGCTGGGAAAGGAGGAGTTCCATCTCCGCCCTGCTCAGGGTCCCGGGCAGCCTGGACCAGACCTTGGCGTGTTCGAGGTCGGCCACGGGGGAATAATCGACGATTTGCTCCCGGAGAAGATACTTGTAAAAACCCCTGAGAGCCGCCAGCGCCCTGTTCACCGAATTGGTGGACAGCCCCTCGCCTTTCCAGGTGACGATAAAGGAAATTACCTCTTCCTCTGTTACACCGCCCAACTCACCCGATCCGCTGCTGTTTACACAGGCAAGGTAGCGATGGAGATCACGACTGTAAGACTCGATGGTATTGAGAGCCGCCCCCTTCTCCACGAGAAGGTAATTCAGGTAATCTTCCAGCACCTTCTCATTTATCTGCTTGGACAATGCCCTCTTACCCCCTCTCCGGATAGCCCGCTGCCGTGTAAAGATTCCGTCTTGAGTGGCCGAGTTAAGACAAATATAGCCTGCCCTTGAGTTTCTTGCAAAACTCCAGCGGACGCGACGGAGCGCGTCCCTCCAGGCCCCAAAACATGTCATCTTCGGCGCCTTTTGGAGGGCCTAGCGAAGTCCGGGCCGTCTTTACCGTGCGTCTTGCAATTGGCTCCCCGTGTAACTGAATCTTTACGCTACCGTACATGTTCAGATTGGCAATAAACCACAATTGTGCTATGAGATTAACCCGAATTGGGCTTTTGGTTCAAGTGATTAAATCGCTCCGAAGAGTTTACCTCCCCCCGCTACTCCGCCGGGGTAATATTTTAGCGCTCTTCAGGGTCTTTCTCCCGGAGAACTATTAAGTAATGGTCTAGCATTGACTGTGTTTCAACCGCCACACCAGGATGAACGAATCAATAAACTCTTCCAGCACGTGATTAATTATCCCGGTAACCTCCCCATCATTGCCAAAAGAGAGGCGATAATCGAGACGATCGCCAACCATCCCGTGACGATCGTCATCGGGGAAGCCGGGTCCGGTAAAACCACCCAGCTCCCCAAGATGTGTCTCGAACTGCAAGGCAATCGACGCGGACTGATCGGCTGCACCCAGCCCCGAAGGTTGGCGGCGATGATGGCCGCCCGCCGGATCGCCTCCGAACTCGGGGAAGAGGTAGGGCAACGGGTCGGTTACAAGATCCGTTTTGATGAACGAACCGGACGTAATCAGCTGATTAAAATCATGACCGACGGGATTCTCCTCATGGAAGCCCAGAGGGATCCCCTGCTGCGCAAATATGACACGATCATCGTTGATGAGGCCCATGAACGGAGTTTGAACATTGATTTTCTGCTGGGGATAATAAGAAAGATCGTCGACAAAAGGCAGAGACTGAAGGTGATCATCACCTCCGCCACCATCGACGCCCTCAAGTTTTCGCAATTTTTTGACCAGGCGCCGATCATCGAGGTTTCCGGCCGGATGTATCCGGTGGAAACCCTCTATCGCCCCTCCGATCCCCGGGAGGATGAGGATTTAACACACGTAGAAATGGCCGCGCGGACGGTCGATGAAATAGTTGATTATTTCCCGCCCGGAGATATCCTCATTTTTATGCCCACCGAGTTGGACATCCGTGAAACCTGCGCCCTGCTGGGCAGCAGGTACGACCGGGATACCCTGATCCTGCCGCTCTTTGCCCGCCTGAGCAGATCCGAACAGGAACGGGTGTTTGCAAGCTGTGACCAGCGAAAGATCATTGTCGCCACCAATATTGCCGAAACTTCTCTCACCATCCCCGGAATCAGGTATGTCCTGGATTCAGGCCTCGGCAGGATAAGCGAATACAACCCCCGCACAAAGACGGTGAGTCTGCCCATCAGGCCCATCTCAGCCAGTAGCGCCGACCAGCGGAAGGGCAGGTGCGGCCGTGTCCAGGAGGGGGTATGCTTTCGTCTCTACGGGGAAGAGGATTACCACAAGCTGCCGATTTTTACCCCCCCGGAGCTCTTGCGCTCCAACCTGGCCGAGGTTATCCTGCGGATGCTCTACCTGGAGCTTGGCGATCCGTCCACCTTCCCCTTTCTGGATGCCCCGCCCCTGAGAAACATCCAGGACGGCATCGATACCCTGTTAGAGCTGGGGGCCGCCGTGTATGCTGATCATCCCGCCAGCGGGACAGACCAGGAAGGATTGCCAAACGGGAAACGCCGACCTCTTCGCCTAACCCCGGAGGGCCTTCTCATGGCGCGCTTGCCCCTGGAGCCGCGGCTCTCCAGGATGATTATCGAGGCCAAACGGGAAAAATGTCTGCGCGAGGTATTGATTATTGCCTCCGCCCTGACGATCCAGGATCCCCGGGAGATACCGCTGGAGCAGGCCGAAAGGGCGGCGGAGGTCCAGTCGCCATTCCTGGACCAGGATTCGGATTTCCTGAGTCTGCTGAAGATTTACCATCAATATGCCGGGAGAATGGAAGCTTCCGCCTCCAAAGGGACCTTGAAGAAATTCTGCCGGGACTATTTTCTTTCCTACCGACGGATGAAGGAATGGCGGGACATTGTTGAACAGCTGGAGTCAATCCTCGGCGATGACGGGATAAAGGTTGAAAAAACATCATTGACTGGCGCAGTTCTTTATGACGCAATCCACAAATCCGTCATCAGCGGCTATTTGTCCCAAATCGGGCTCAAGAAGAAAAAAAACCTCTACCAGGGGGCCAAGGGAAAGGAGGTCCACATCTTCCCCGGGTCCGGTCTCTACAACAAGGGGAGCAGATGGATCGTGGCGGCGGAACTGATTGAGACCTCCCGCCTCTACGCCAGGCGGCTGGCCCGCATAGAAAGCGCCTGGCTCGAGGAACTGGGGAAGGACCTCTGCCGGCGCACCTACCGCAATCCCCGCTGGGACATCCGGAGAAAAGAGGTGGTGGCGGATCTCCAGGTGAGCCTGTGGGGTCTCGTAATCGTTCCCCAGCGTACCGTATCTTACGGCCCCGTTGACCCGGACGAGGCCTCGGCCATCTTCATCCGTGAGGTCCTCCTGGCGGCGGAACCGGAAGAGGATCTGGCCCTGGCCTTCTTAAGCCATAACCTCGATCTTCAGAGCCGGATCAGGTCCTGGGAGGACAAGCTCAGGCGCAGGAACATCCTGGTCGGGGAAGACGCCATCATCGATTTTTACCACAAGAGGATTCCGCAGATATACAATCTGAAGGGCCTGCAACGCCTTATTCGTCTAAGGGGTGGTGACGACTTTCTGCGCATGGGGGAAAACGACCTGCTCCAGACCTCTCCCGAGGTTGAATCAGCCCTCTATCCGGATCAAATTTTGATTGACAACCAGCCGGTTCCCGTTTCCTATATTTTTGCCCACGGGGACCCCGCCGATGGCGTCACCCTGAGGGTGCCGATGCGACTGGTCGCCCGCCTTCCCGAGGCCCTCCCCCCGGCGATTATCCCGAGTCTCTGGCGGGAGAAACTCTGGCAGCTCCTCAAGGGTCTCCCCAAGGATTGGCGGAAGCGGCTCCATCCACTCAAGGAGACCTATCAGTTCATTCTCCGGGAATTTCCCCCTGCCCGGGGACCGGTACACTGCGAATTATCGCGCTTCCTCCGGGATCGGATGGGGATCGAAATACCCGTCTCGGCCTGGCCCACGGAAAGGCTCGAAGAGCATCTCAAATTGAGAATCGCGCTTATGGGGGAGGATGGCGCGGAACACTTTGCCTCCCGGGATATGGCCGCGATAAAGACCGAATTTTCCAGCGGAAACGAAAATTCCGCGTTCCTTTTGGCCCGCAAATCCTTCGAAAGGGATAACCTCGTGACCTGGGATTTTCCCGATTTACCCGACCAACTCCCCCTGGAGATGGCTGGCGTCCTGACGGGCTACGCCTTTCCCGCCCTCCTGGCCACGGATAAGGGCGTCTCCCTGCGACTTTTCCTGAATCCCCAGGAGGCCGAAAGTTCCCATCCTGTCGGGATTGCCGCCCTCTACCAGTTGCATCTGTCGGATCATTTTGTCCGGATGAGGAAGCATCTTGCCCTTCGCAAAGAGATAAAGCTCTGGGCCAAAAGCTGGCATGATGCTGAAACGCTCCCTGCGATGCTGCAGAAACAGGTCGCCAGGGAACTCCTCTTGGTGAATATCAGAAGGTCGGAAGATTTTTTCCGTCATGGAAACGAGATGAAGGGCCTGCTCCTGCCCAAGGCCCAGGAGATCATCAGACGGATGGAGCCTCTTCTTCTCGCCTACCACGAAGCCATCAGCCGGCTGGAACGGCTCAAATCCCTCAATCGCGCCAACAGACCCGGGCTTTCCTATCTGGTACGTCTCGAGGGAGAGTTGGCGGAACTCCTCCCCGCGGATTTTCCCGACCGCTTCCACCCCGGCCAGTTTGTTCATCTGGTTCGCTTTATAAAGGCCCAGGCAATCAGGGCCGAAAGGGGCATTATTCACCTCGAGAAGGCCTGGCAGCGAACGGAAGAAGTCGAGGGATATGACGCCTTCCTCGCCAAAGCAAAGGTGGAAATCACCCCTGACGCCGGCGCGGAGAAACGGCTGGCCATGGACGAACTATTCTGGATGATCCAGGAGTACAAGGTCTCTCTCTTCGCGCAGGAACTGAAGACCGGCATGGTCGTTTCAAAAAAGAGACTGGACGAAAAAATCAGGCAGATCGAACTGCTTTGAAGATACGGAGGTGGGTAATGCGGCTCATTATGGTAAGGCACGG
>JAXMLI010000030.1:0-7358 GCA_034368785.1 Smithellaceae bacterium
ACCCTTAAAAGAAAGGAAGAGTCCCGCCGGTTGATCAGATATTCATCCAGGGAAATCAGGTCACAGAGTTCCTCTTCCGCCGGCGACGGAAAGCCGGCCTGGATTTCCCCGACCAGAGGAAGACTGAAAGACCGCTTTTCCGGCAGGAGATGTCCCTTCCTGTCTTGCGTCAGGATCCCCTCCCCGATCAGTCTGTTCACCCAGTAGTGAACCACGCTCTTGGAGCGCACCCCGAGGATTTCCATCATTTCGGCGTAAGTGGGCATCCGCCGGTGTTCCCGGTAAAAGCCGGCGATCCGACCCGCCACCATCGCGATGTTTCGTTTCTCTTCCATAAACGCCCCCTTCCCCGCGCTACTTATGGAACATCAGCCGCCATAAGCTGACGTTTGCTCAATTCTACGACGGGGGGGGGGAATATACTAGAACGTTCGTTCTAGTGCAAGGCAATTTTCCCTGGTGGGTAATCCACCAATCCGCGCCTGCAAAAGAGTTTGACACAGAAGGGAAAAGGGGCTAGCTTGAACGCGTTTTTCCACCACGGCCGGGGGTATGCACACCCCCTCACCCCACCCTTCTTGATGAGGTGTTGTCTGACCAGCAGATTCATAAAATTCCTGGCAACCGGTTCCGGGGCCGGGCTTGCGCCGGTAATGCCGGGAACGGCGGGAACCCTGGCGGGCATCCCGGTGTACCTGGTCTTTTCGGTCATGCCCTGGCCGCTCTGGTTGCTCTCTCTCCTCGCCTTTACCGCCCTGGGATGGTATATCGCCCAGGAGGCCGAAAAGATCTACCACCAGAAGGACTCGCCCCGCATTGTCATAGATGAGATCACAGGGCTTCAGTGGACATTGCTCTTTATGCCGCCAAGTCTTGTCGGCATACTTTTGGGTTTTATTTTTTTTCGCTTTTTCGATATTGTGAAGGTGTTTCCCGCGAACTGGCTCCAGCGAAAACTGCCAGGCGGCTATGGCATCATGGCCGACGACATCGCCGCGGCCCTCTATGCCCGTCTCGCCCTTGAGGGGGTTAACTATCTATATGGTTTATGGCAATGAAACTAGGCATTTTAACCATCGGCAATGAACTGACCAGCGGCCGGACCCAGGACACCAACTCGTCCCTGATTTCCCGGGAGATGACCACCCAGGGCTGGCAGGTGACGGTAATGATGTCGGTAGGCGACCGGGCGGAGGCGATAAAAGACGCGCTCAATTTCATTATGGCCAAAGCGGACGCGATACTGGTCACCGGAGGCCTTGGTCCCACGGCGGATGACATCACCACCGCCTGTATTGCCAAGGCCTTCTCCCTGGAACTGGTACCCGACGAACAGGCGCTTCTGCACATCAAGGGCCTGTTTGAAAAGTTCCGGCTGAAATGGACGGACAACAATGCCAAGCAGGCGATATTCCCCGCAGGCGCTGAGCCGCTCCGCAATCCCGTAGGCACCGCCTGGGGCTTTTCCCTCCGGGTGGGAGAGAAGATGATCATCGTCATCCCCGGGGTCCCGGCGGAAGTAAAACGGATGCTCCCTGAAGGGGTGATTCCCCTCCTGCGGACCTCTTTCCCGCAGGAAGCGCCATGTATCGAAACATCCACCTTCAAGCTCTTCGGTCTCGCGGAGGCCCTGGTTGACTCCGCCCTGACCGATGTGGATTTTGACTCTCTGGGAGTGGCGGTGGGATTTTATCCCAATTTTCCGGAAAATCACCTGGTGCTGACCGCCCGGGGGACTTCGGCGGAGGAAACCAGGGAAAGGATACGACAGGCCGGAGCTGAAGTCGAAGACCGCCTGGCCCCGCACATCTTCGCCCGTGGCGAGGAGACCATTGAGGGGTCCGTGGCCTCCCGGCTGACCGAAAAGGGCTTGACGATTGCCCTGGGCGAATCCTGCACCGGGGGCTTGATCGCCGATCGTCTTACCAATATCCCCGGCAGTTCATCCTTCTTCGACCGGGCGGCGATTGTGTACAGCAACAGGTCGAAAACGGAGATGCTGGGCGTCCCCGAAGAAATCATCCGTAAATTCGGCGCGGTAAGCCCGGAAACGGCCCGCCTGATGGCGAGTGGCGTCAGGCAGGCCGGGGGAACCGATCTCGGTCTGGCCGTGACGGGGATCGCCGGTCCTGCCGGCGGGACGGCGGAAAAACCGGTGGGAACGGCATTCATCGCCCTGGCTGATCAAGCGGGAACTGTTACCCGCAGCTTTGCATTCCGCTGGGACCGCAGGAGAAACAAGATTATCGCGTCCCAGGCGGCCCTGATGTTGCTCAATGAGTACCTTAAGGGGGAGACCTGTCATGACGAATGAAAAGATGCCCCGTGTATTCGCGGCAATCGACCCGCCCCAGGAAGTTCTTCGGGCAATCGAAGGTATCCAGTTTCGCCTGCGGAAACTGATCCATGGCGTCATCCACTGGACGAGACCGGAGGGGATTCATCTGACCCTGAAATTTTTCGGTAATGTGGAGATGGGCCGCCTTGAAGAGATGGGGAAACGACTGGCCCATTACGCCCGGGAGACTACCACGCTCCAGCTCCAGGCGGAAAGGATCGGGGTCTTTCCCGATCTGGACCGGCCAAGGGTCATCTGGATCGGCATCAGCGGCGATATCCATCCGCTGGAAATACTTCAGCGGAAGATCGAAGAAGGATTTACCGAGCTCGGGTTCGAAAAGGAGAGTCGCCCCTTCCGTCCCCACCTGACCCTTGGCCGGGTAAAAACCCCCAGGGGCTTGCTCGGCCTGGCGGAAGTAACGGAAAACGACCCCCTCTATGATGCGGGGCAGTTTACCGCGGGAAGCCTTAACCTGATAAAAAGTGACTTGACACCGACAGGGGCCATCTATACAAGGCTGGCCTGCTTCCCCCTTCAAGGGACGTGAGAGACAGAGTAATTTACCGGAGGAACAAATCATGGGAACAGATATGGATAGAGAAAAGGCGGTAGAGCTGGCGATTGCCCAGATCGAAAGACAGTTCGGCAAGGGCTCCATCATGCGTCTGGGAGGGGGAGAAAAAATTCCCGATATTCCGGTCATCTCCACGGGCTCTATCAGCCTCGACATCGCCCTGGGCACCGGCGGGGTTCCCCGTGGCAGGATCATCGAAATATTCGGACCCGAATCGGGGGGCAAGACCACCCTGGCCCTCCACATCGTCGCGGAGGCCCAGAAACACAGCGGCCTGGCGGCCTTCATTGACGCGGAACACGCCCTGGATATCGGCTATGCCCGCAAGATCGGCGTCAATACGGACGACCTTCTCGTCTCCCAGCCCGACACGGGCGAACAGGCCCTGGAGATTGCCGAAACCCTGGTTCGGAGTGGCGCGTTGGATGTCCTCGTGGTGGACTCAGTGGCGGCCCTCGTGCCCAAAGCGGAAATCGAGGGAGAAATGGGCGACGCCCAGATGGGCTTGCAGGCCAGGCTCATGTCCCAGGCCCTGCGCAAGCTCACGGGCAGTATCAGCAAATCCAGAACCACCGTTATCTTCATCAACCAGATCAGGATGAAGATCGGGGTCTTCTTCGGAAATCCCGAAACCACCACGGGCGGCAATGCCCTGAAATTCTATGCCTCCATGCGCCTCGACATCAGGAAGATAAGCTCCATCAAGCAGGGGCAGGATGTCATCGGTATGAGAACCAAGGTAAAGGTAGTAAAAAACAAGGTGGCCCCACCCTTCCGGGAGGCTGAGTTTGACATCATCTTCGGCGAGGGGATTTCCCGGGAGGGGGATGTCCTCGATCTGGCTGCCGCGGAGGGAATCGTGGAAAAGAGCGGCGCCTGGTATTCCTACCGGGGAGAGCGGCTCGGTCAGGGCAGGGACAACACGAGGGTGCTTCTGAAAGAGAACAAGAATCTTGCCGGCCAAATCGAAGATGAGCTTAAGGTAAAACTTCTGAAGAACTCCCTTCCGCCGGAGGCATAGAATGCCTGGGGAAGATCTTCTCGGCATCGCGATGAAGAAGGCCTATGCCATCCTGGCCAGACAGGACAGGAGCGAACATGAACTAACGATAAAACTCGAAGAAAAGGGGATTGAGCAGGAGATAATCGCGGAGGTGCTGGCGAAGCTCATATCTTATGGTTATCTCGATGACAGCAAGTACCTGTTGGCGGCGACCAGGAGGCTGGCGATAGTCCGGCGCTGGGGAAATAGAAAAATAGAGGCGACCCTGAAGAACAAGGGTTTTACCAGGGAACGGATCGGATTTGCCCTGGCGGAGGTCCGCGGTGAAATGGACGAGGGCGAGGCCCTCCGCCAGCTCATCGCCAAGGAAAGAAAAAAGACCCCCGAGTGGGACGAAAAGATCAAACGACGCCTGTTCATGCGGCTCGTGAGCCGTGGATTTGAGCCGTCGGCAATAGTCAGAATAATGAAGGATTTCAAGGAGGAGTTCCAAGATGACCAGTGGGAGTGAAATAAGGGAAAGTTTTTTGACGTTCTTTGAGGGCAAGGGGCATGCCCGGATAGCCAGCTCATCCCTGATACCGAAAGACGATCCCACTCTCCTTTTTACCAATTCAGGCATGGTGCAGTTCAAGAACCTTTTTTTGGGGAAGGAAGACCGGGGTTACAAGCGGGCCGCCACCTCCCAGAAATGCGTCCGGGCCGGGGGGAAACACAACGATCTGGAAAATGTGGGGGTCACGGCCAGACACCACACATTTTTCGAAATGCTGGGAAATTTTTCCTTCGGCGATTATTTTAAGGAAGAGGCCATTGCCTGGTCCTGGGAGTATTTGACCGAAGTGGTAAAACTCCCGAAAGACAAACTCTGGGTGACCATCTATAAAGACGACGAAGAGGCCTTCCATATCTGGCACGATAAGATGCGGATCCCCGCGGACCGGATCATCCGCATGGGAGAAGAGAGCAACTTCTGGATGATGGGCGACAGCGGTCCCTGCGGTCCCTGTTCAGAGATTCTCTTTGATCAGGGGGAAGGGACGGGATGCGGTCTCCCCACCTGCGAGGCAGGCTGCGACTGCGACCGCTATCTGGAGATCTGGAACCTGGTATTTACCCAATTCGACCGGGACCAGAGCGGCAAAATGACGCCCCTGCCAAAACCCAACATAGACACAGGCATGGGGCTGGAAAGACTTACCGCGATCCTGCAGGGGGCGAAAAGCAATTACGATTGCGATCTGTTCCGGCCGATCATTGACCGTATTTCGTCAATCACCGGTAAAACCTATCGAAAAAACGGGGAAGACGATATCTCAATCCAGGTGGTTGCCGACCACGGACGGGCGATCACATTTCTCATCGGCGACGGGATCATGCCCGGCAACGAGGGCCGGGGCTATGTGCTAAGGAGGATCCTCCGGCGGGCGGCCCGGCATGGAAAACTCCTGGGAATGACAAGACCCTTTCTTCATGAAGTAGCACACCGGGTGATTGAGACCATGTCGGAAACCTACCCGGACCTTGCCCATAAGGGGGTCTTCATTGAAAAGGTGATCCAGAACGAGGAGCAGCGCTTCCGGGAGACCCTGGACAGCGGCCTTAATATTCTTCAGGAACAGATACAGCGCCTGACCGCGGGGGGAGAAAAGACGATTCCCGGCGAGGTTGTTTTCAAACTATACGATACATACGGATTCCCCGTGGATCTGACGGAGGATATCGTCAGGAAAGACGGCTTCCGGATCGATATGGACGGTTTTCATCAGGCCATGGCCGGCCAGCGGGAAAAATCCCGGGAATCCTGGAAGGGAAGCGGCGAAGCGGCAATCGCCGAACATTACCAGGACCTCGCCCAGGCGGGTATCCGCACGACTTTTCAGGGCTATGAGGGAAACACCGGCGGGACCTCCCGGGTGACGGCCCTCATGAAGGACGGCCTGGTGGTAGGGGAACTGGCTGCGGGAGAAGAAGGCGAGATATTCCTCGAAAACACCTCCTTCTATGGTGAAGTGGGCGGCCAGTGCGGCGACTGCGGGATCATGACCACGGAGGATTCTCTTTTCCGGGTCCGGGACGCAAAAAGACCCCTTGATGAACTCATCTCCCATGTCGGCCTTGTGGAAAAGGGGACCATCCGGGTGGGCGATTCCCTGAACCTTATGGTGCAACAGGAACACCGGCGGGCCATCGAGGCCAACCATTCCGCCACGCATCTCCTCCAGGCCGCGCTGAAGTCGATGTTGGGCGATCATGTTAAGCAGTCGGGCTCCATGGTCGCGGCCGAACGGCTCCGGTTCGACTTCACGCATTTCTCGCGAATCGAGGAAGAGGAGCTGGCAAAGGTGGAAGACCTGGTGAATAGCTTCATCAGGCAAAACATTGCCGTGGACACCACAGTCATGCCCATCGCGGAGGCGATAAAAACGGGGGCGACCGCGGTTTTCGACGAAAAATACGGCGATAACGTACGGCTCGTCCGGATGGAACCGGTCAGCAGGGAGCTTTGCGGCGGAACCCATGTAAGGAGGACCGGCGATATCGGAATCCTGAAGATCCTCCATGAGTCGGCCATCGCGGCGGGAATCCGCCGTATCGAGGCCCTGACCGGACAGGCGGCGTTGAATCACCTCCGGGCGCAGGAAACCCAGCTGAAGCGCGCGGCCGCGCTCCTCAAGGCCGTCCCCGCCGAACTAGCGGAGCGGGTGGAGAGGATGCTCCGACAGCAGAAAGACCTGGAGCGGGAACTGGATCAGTTCAAGGGAAAGCAGGCGGCCAGGGATTCGGCCGATCTCATCAACCAGGCGAAGGACATAGGCGGCGTCCGGGTCCTGTCGGTCAGGGTAGATGCGCGGGACATCAAGGAGTTGCGGGATTTTGGCGACAAGTTGAGAGACCGGATCAAAAGCGGCATTATCCTGCTGGGCAGCGTCAGTGATGACAAGGCCCATCTGCTTTGTCTCGTTACCAAAGACCTCGCCGGCCGCTATCAGGCCGGCAGGCTGATCAGGGAAATAGCGCCCCTCGTGGACGGCAGCGGCGGCGGCAGGGATGAACTCGCCCAGGCCGGCGGCGCCAAACCGGAAGGTCTGGATGCCGCCCTGGAAAAACTGTACGACCTGATCCAATGACTAACAAAGATGAAGGAAAGCGGTAGCGGAAATTGAGTTCGGACAAGAAAGACGACCTCGTAAAAAGTCGCAATAGCCTGGAATTTGGACGGCTTCGTAAAAAGGCCCCCCGCCTCCGCGTGGGCAGGATGCAGTGCAACCAGAGCAGCCGGACTTCTAAGGAACTTAACCATAAGTACTTGAAATTATGCAAGTACATTTTTTTTGGAGGGACGCGCTCCGTCGCGTCCGCGGCAGGTAGTGCAATATCCAAAGCCTTTCGGCCACGACGGAGCGTGGCCCTCCAAAATTCAAAGGCAAGTTACTCGT
>JAXMLI010000031.1:0-5934 GCA_034368785.1 Smithellaceae bacterium
ACGAGTAACTTGCCTTTGAATTTTGGAGGGCCACGCTCCGTCGTGGCCGAAAGGCTTTGGATATTGCACTACCTGCCGCGGACGCGACGGAGCGCGTCCCTCCAAAAAAAATGTACTTGCATAATTTCAAGTACTTATGGTCAAGTTCCTTAGAAGTCCTCATTACCGCGTAGTCCGTACCCCCCCTGTTTTACTTCATTGTTTTCCAGGGTTATTTTGATCATCCCGAGTGGCGCGAGGCACTGGTGTGCGCCGTTGATTTCTCCCGACGATCGCAAGGTCAAGCAGGGAAGACAGGTGTTTTTGATGCCCTGCCGCTATTTAGTACAGATTATTTATTGTCGGACCTGCGGTAATGTGCTAGTTTTCCCGGTCTTACAACATGCTATGAAAATTAGAAGGGCAACAAGATGAAGAACACAATAAGTGCGGTCAAGGGATTCCGGGATATCCTCCCAGGCCAGACGGGCAAGTGGCAGCATGTGGAAGCTCTCGCCCGGGAGATCTTCAGCAGCTTCGGTTTCCGGGAGATAAGGATTCCGATCCTCGAAAAGACCGCCCTTTTCCAAAGAAGCATCGGCGAAACGACGGATATTGTGGAAAAGGAGATGTACACCTTCCAGGACCGCGACAATGATTTTCTCACCCTCCGCCCCGAGGCAACTGCCTCCGTTCTCAGGGCCTGCATCGAACATAATCTCTTTTCCCCGGGCCAGGCAACAAGGCTTTACACCATCGGTCCCATGTTCCGCCGTGAACGGCCTCAGAAGGGGAGATACCGTCAGTTTCACCAGATTGATGTGGAACTTCTCGGTCTGGACAATCCGATAACCGATGCGGAAGTCATCCTGATGCTGATCCATTTCCTCAAAACACTGGGCTTGTCCGGCCTGAAACTGGAAATAAACTCTCTGGGATGTCCGGAATGCCGTCCAGGATTTCGGGCGGCCATCACAGGATATCTTAAGGGCAAAGAGGAGGCACTCTGTGGCGATTGCCGGCGGCGGCTTTCCACCAACCCCCTCCGGATATTCGACTGCAAGGTGGAACAGTGTGCCCATGCGATACAGGACGCCCCTTTCATTATGGACCATCTCTGCCCGGATTGCTCTTCCCATTTTGACCGGGTTAAACAATATCTGGACGATTTTCAGCTGGTCTACCGAGTAAATCCCCGGATGGTCCGTGGACTCGACTATTACACGAAAACAGCCTTTGAGGTTATTTCCGACCATGCGGGCGCCCAGAACGCGGTGGTGGGCGGTGGACGCTATGACGGTCTCATCAGGGATCTTGGCGGCGAGGATATCCCGGGGATTGGATTCGCCATCGGTTTTGACAGACTCATCTCCCAGTTGCCTGAAGGAGACGAGATATATGTAAATCCCCCACCCCTGTATATCGCCGCCCAGGGCGAAGAGGCGAGGGAGATGGGCTTTTCGCTTGGCAACCGGCTCCGCCTGAAGGGGATTCAGGTTGAGATGAGTTATATCGAAAGGAGCCTCAAGGCGCAAATGAAGCAGGCCGACCGCCTTGGCTGCCGCTATGCCTTGCTGCTCGGAGACCGTGAACTTACCGCAGGCGCTGCGGAATTCCGTGATATGGACGGATCTGCCCAGCAGTCGCTTCCCCTGGATGGGTTGGAAGCGACGCTGATTGATATTATTACAAGGGGTATAATCAGTGAGTGAATTTATCGAAGATATAAAACGAACAGACTACTGCGGTACGCTTGGGCTTGCCGATTTAGGCCGCGAGATTGTCCTGATGGGCTGGGTTCACCGCCGCAGAGATCATGGCGGCATCATTTTTATCGATTTGAGGGATCGCGCCGGCCTTGTCCAGGTGGTGATAAATCCCCAGGAAGGCGATGATCCGGCAAAGTCCATCAGGGGCGAATTTGTGCTCGCCTTGGAGGGATCTGTCCGCAAGAGACCCCCGGGCATGGAAAATCCGGATATGACCACCGGCGAAATCGAGATTGAGGTTAAAAAATTCCAGATTCTCAATGAAGCGAAAACCACGCCCTTCATGCTGGAAGACTCCACGGATACGGCAGAGAGCATCCGCCTCCAGTATCGTTACCTGGATCTCAGAAGGTCTGACATCCAAAAGAATCTGATATTTCGAAGCAAGGTGGCCGCCGCGGTCCGTAACTATTTCCATAACCGGGATTTCATCGAGGTAGAAACCCCATTCCTCACCAAGAGTACCCCGGAAGGGGCCAGGGATTACCTCGTTCCCAGCCGGGTTAATCAAGGGATGTTCTATGCCCTCCCCCAGTCGCCCCAGTTGTTCAAGCAGCTCTTGATGGTCTCCGGGTTCGATCGCTATTACCAGATCGTGAGATGCTTTCGCGACGAGGATCTGCGCGCGGATCGTCAGCCGGAATTTACCCAGATTGATGTGGAGATGTCCTTTATCAACGAAAATGATATTATCACTGTCATGGAGGGACTTTTTGTCCAGCTCTTCCGTGATTGCCTGGGACGAGAGATCGCCGCCCCCTTCCCCCGGATCACTTACCGGGAGGCCATGGAGCGCTACGGGAAAGACAACCCTGACACGCGTTTTGGCCTTCACCTCTTCCCGTTGACGGATATTCTTGGTGATTGCGACTTCAAACTTTTCCAGGAAGTGATCGCCCGGGGCGGTATCATCAAAGCCCTCATGGTGGGCGATGGTTCCGCCTTTTCCCGCAAGGACCTGGATGATCTTAAAGATTTTGTCGCACCCTACGGGGCGAAAGGACTGGCCTGGGCCAGGGTCGTGGCCGGGGGCTGGACCTCGCCGGTGGCCAAATTCCTCAAGGCCGCCGAGATCGAGGCCATCAACCGTCGGGTGGGCGCTGCCGACGGCTCACTGATCTTTTTCCTGGCCGATACACAGGCGGTGGTTAACGCCTCGCTGGGGAATCTGCGACTTCATCTGGCCAAAAAACTGAACCTGATCAGAAAAGACGACTTCTCCTTTACCTGGGTGACCGAATTCCCCCTTATGGAGTACAGCGAGACGGAAAAGAGGTTCATGTCCACCCATCATCCCTTCACGTCGCCTTATATGGAAGATCTTCCATACCTGATGACCGATCCGGCCAGGGTCAGGGCGCGCGCCTACGATCTGGTTTTAAACGGCTCGGAAATCGGCGGCGGGAGCATCCGGATTCACCGGCAGGAGACACAGGCAAAGATTTTTGAGGCCCTGGGACTCACCAAAGCGGAGGTAGAGTCAAAATTTGGCTTCTTCCTGGAGGCCCTGCAGTTCGGCACCCCGCCTCACGGAGGCATCGCCTTCGGGCTGGACAGGATGATCATGATCATGACCGGCGTTGAGTCAATCCGGGACGTGATTGCCTTTCCCAAGACGCAGAAAGCCACCTGTCTCCTCACGGGCGCACCCTCCCGGGTCTCTCTGGAACAGATGATGGAACTGTCGCTTAAGGTCGTTCAGTAGTCAGGTTTTTAATGTACGCGTTATTTTATTACATGATTCTTGCCGTTTAGCAGAGACTGTTTTTTGCCGCCTATAAGCGGCAAGGCTTAGGGAGGATAGGAAAATGGCCAGATGGAACAAGGATTTAAGAATATTGGATCATGAGCACAGCAGGCATTGGAAATTTGAGCTGCGCAACACGGAAGAGCCTAACCTTCAGAAGGACGTCTTTCCTTACAGCGAAATCAGTCGCATCGACTTCGATCATAAGCTGATATCTATCAGACCGGCAGATGAAATTTTCATTACGGACACCACCTTTCGTGATGGCCAGCAGGCCCGTCCGCCCTACACGGTAAAACAGATTGTTGATCTTTTCAAATTACTGAGCGCCTTGGGCGGGAACAATGGCGTCGTCCGTCAGACGGAATTTTTTCTCTATAGCGCCAAAGACCGGGAAGCGGTGGCCAAATGCCAGGAACTCGGGCTTAGATACCCCGAAATGACGGGCTGGATCCGGGCTGCGAAGGAAGATATCAATCTCGTGAAGGAGGCAGGGCTCAAAGAGACGGGCATTCTTACCTCGGCGTCAGATTACCATATCTTTCTCAAGCTGAACAAGAACAGGGCTGAGGCCATGGCCGATTACCTCAGCATTGTAAGGGCAATTCTCGAGATGGGCATCATCCCGCGCTGTCACTTTGAGGATCTGACGAGGGCCGATATTTACGGTTTTTGCATTCCCTTCGCCATTGAATTGATGAGGCTACGTGAGGAGAGCGGCATCGACATCAAGATCCGGCTCTGCGACACCATGGGTTACGGGGTTACATACCCTGGCGCCGCCCTGCCCCGGGCGGTGGACAAACTGGTTCGGGCCTTCATAGATGATGCCGGCGTACCGGGCCGTCTCCTGGAATGGCACGGTCATAACGATTTTCACAAGGCCATGATCAACGGCGCCACCGCGTGGCTTTACGGCTGCGCTGCCGCCAACTCCACCCTCCTGGGCATGGGGGAACGAACGGGCAATCCACCTCTCGAGGCCCTCATAATCGAGTATATAAGCCTTTTGGGCGCCACAAACGGCATCGATACCACCGTGATTACCGACATCGCCCAGTACTTTGAAAAGGAGGTGGGGGTGAAGATTCCCGCCAACTACCCCTTTGTCGGGTTAGACTTTAACGTCACCATGGCAGGGGTTCATGTGGATGGCCTGATCAAGAATGAAGAAATCTACAATATATTCGATACTGACAAGATCCTCAAGCGACCCCTCGTTTGCACCATCACGGACAAGTCGGGCAAGTCGGGCATCGCCTTCTGGATTAACCAGCGCCTGGGACTTCGGGGTGATGTGATCATAGACAAGCGGCACCCTGGGGTAGCAAAGATCCACAAGTGGATCACCGAGCAGTATGATCAAGGCCGGGTAACATCCATTTCCCACGAAGAAATGGAGAAGCTGGTCCGCAAGTACCTGGCTGAACTCTTTATGTCGGAACTGGAGAGGATCAAGATGAGAGCGGCAGAGGCTGCGCTCTCCGTTGTCGCCCAGGTTATCGAACACCAGGTCATGAAGACCATGCAACCTCAACTGCAGGAGCCGGTAATGCAGAAGGTTATCGAGGAGAACCCTTCGATCCAGTTCGCGTACGTGGTAAATACGGACGGGAAGAAGACAACGAGGAATATAACCAATGTGGTGGACCGCGCAAAATACGAGAACTACGGCATCGGCACCGACCAGTCGGATCGGGAGTGGTTCGTCAGACCAATGCAGACGGGTAAGATGCACGTCACCAATTTTTACATTTCCAAGATGACAGGCGCCCTTTGCATCAGCGCCTCCGCGCCGATCATCGATGATACGGAGGAAATGGTGGGCGTCTTCGGGGTTGATATCAAATTCGAGGACTGGGTTAAACGGGTGGAAGACATCGCCGAAGCGACCCAGATCGCCCTGCGGGAAGAGTATGAAGCCAAGGCCCGTTCCGACCGCTGGAAATAGGCGGGGGACGGCATTGTCCAGCTTTTTGCGTCATACCCGGATATCTTTTTGGGTTCGGGCTTTGTTCCTCCCCCTCCAAGAGGGGCTTTGGTAGGGGCACTGCTTAATTCCTCCCCTTTCAAGGGGGGTTTTGGGAGGGGCACAGCTTAATTTCTCCCCCTCCAAGGGGGGTTTTGGGAGGGGCACAGCTTAATTCCTCCCCCTTCAAGGGGGAGGTTAGGAGGGGGATGGGGTATTCTTTTGGCGCGGTCATTTGATCCCATCCCCACCCCGCCCCTCCCCTTGAAGGGGTGGGAGAAGGTCCGGAAAAGACGGCCATTGCGCCTCAAAAGAACGTGATAAAGACAAATACAATTTTCTAACCGGACATTCGTGGGCAGGGGCACGGTATTCCGTGCCCCTGCTGGTCGCTTTTTACCGCTTCGCCGGTCTTGACGACTTCGTAAAAAGCGACCCACGCCGCCCGGCGGCCCCACATCGGCAAGTAA
>JAXMLI010000032.1:0-5048 GCA_034368785.1 Smithellaceae bacterium
TTGGACGGCTTCGTAAAGAGATGGCGAATATGGGTCCGGAGGAACGAAGCTCTTGACAAATGCTTGCCCACGTAGCTCAGTCGGTAGAGCACATCCTTGGTAAGGATGAGGTCACCAGTTCAATCCTGGTCGTGGGCTCCAAGAAGGAAAAGAAGGTAGATCATGAGAAATATCATCACCATGGCGTGTACTGACTGCAAGCAGAGGAATTACACCACCACAAAAAACAAGAGAACCATGCAGGGCAGGCTGGAGCTGAAAAAATACTGCAAATTCTGTCGGGTACACACGCCCCACAGGGAGACGAAGTAGGTTGGCATCCCGTTCTTTTCTATTTTTCGCTAGCCGGGAGTGTTTCTTTGTTGAGAACCATGCAGGCCAGTAGCTCTAATGGCTAGAGCGCCGGACTCCAAATCCGGATGCTGGGGGTTCGAGTCCCTCCTGGCCTGCCATTTATTTTATAGTGGAGCCCCGCGGGATCTTTTCAATGGTTCCGGGGTGCCGCCGGTGTCTGAGGTGTAATGATGGAGAAGGTTAAATTGTTGGTCGAAAAAACAGGGCTCTTTCTCGCCGAGGCCAAAGCGGAGTTGAAAAAAGTTACCTGGCCGGCGCCAAAGCAGGCCCTTGCCTCGACCTCGGTTGTTATTGTGCTGATCATAATCATCTCAATCTTTCTTGGCTTGATTGACTTCGGTCTGGCGAAACTGGTCAGACTGGTATTGGGTTAGCGAAATGGCCTTTCGCTGGTACGTTGTGCATACATATTCGGGTTTTGAAAGCAAGGTGAAGCTGTCCCTTCAGGAACGGATTGACACATCCGGGATGAAGGATTACTTTGAGAACATCCTTGTGCCTGAAGAGGACGTGGTTGAGCTTGTCTCGGGAGAAAAGAAAACGTCCAAACGGAAGTTTTTCCCGGGATACGTCCTGGTCAGGATGGAATTGAATGATGAAACCTGGCATATAGTAAAAAACACCCCGAAGGTTACGGGATTCATCGGAAGCAGAGACAAGCCATCGCCAATACCTGATAAGGATGTAGAGTCGCTGATAACCAGGATGGATGAAGGAACCCTGAAGCCCAAGCCCAAGTTCCGGTTTGATGTGGGTGACCAGGTGAAGATTATTGACGGACCCTTTACGAACTTCGACGGTGTGATTGACGACGTGAAACCCGAAAAGGGCAAGCTCAGGGTGATAGTCAGAATATTCGGTCGCCCGACCCCCGTCGAACTCGATTTTATTCAAGTAGCGCAGGTTCAGTAGATTCAGGCTGTCTTACCTCCTAAGAGGGACCGTGCGGCAGTTAATTTAATTAAGCATTCAGGGTGGTTATAATGGCAAAGAAGATTGTTGCAAACGTAAAGCTTCAGCTCAAGGCGGGAAAGGCTACCCCTTCTCCTCCAGTGGGGCCGGCCTTGGGTCAGCACGGCGTAAATATCATGGAGTTCTGTAAGGCCTACAACGCTCAGACGCAGAGTCAGGAGGGAACGATAATCCCCGTTATCATTACTGTTTATGCGGATCGTTCCTTCACCTTCGTTACTAAGACACCGCCCGCTTCCGTCTTGATAAAGCAGGTGGCAAAGATTGCCAAGGGTTCCGGCAATCCTTCCAAGGAAAAGGTTGGCGAGGTAACGGAAGCCCAGATCAGGGAAATAGCGGAAACAAAATTCAGTGACTTAAACGCAGTAGATATAGAGGGCGCCGTCAGGATCATCAAGGGCACGGCAAGGTCTATGGGTATTGAGGTCAGGGAATAATTATTCATGAGTTTGTCAATCATCATTGAGGTTTAAAATGTCCGGCAGAAGGGGTAAAAGCTATTCGGCAGCAAAGGGGAGGGTTACCAGCGAAAAATATGCCCTCAAGGAGGCGCTGGGCCTCGTTACAAGTACGGCGAGGGCGAAGTTTGACGAGACGGTGGATGCGGCGATTCGCCTGGGAGTCAATCCCCAGCACGCCGATCAAATGGTCCGGGGGAGCGTCATTCTGCCAAACGGCTTGGGCAAGACTGTGCGCGTTCTCGTTTTCGCCAAGGGGGAAAAAGAGAAGGAGGCCTTGGACGCCGGCGCTGATTTTGTAGGTTCTGATGATATTATTGAGAAGATTAAGGCGGGGTGGCTTGATTTCGACAAGGCCGTGGCCACGCCTGATATGATGGGCAGCGTTGGCAAGCTGGGAAAGATTCTCGGTCCCAGAGGGCTCATGCCCAACCCGAAGGTTGGCACCGTGACCTTCGAAGTGGGCAGGGCGGTGAACGAGCTTAAGGCAGGGAAGGTGGAGTTCAGGGTTGAGAAGGCGGGAATTGTCCATACGCCAATCGGCAAGGTAACCTTCGGGCCGGAAAAGCTGATGGAGAATATTGTTGCCCTGATCGAGGCCATTATTAAACTTAAACCATCCGCAAGTAAAGGCAACTATCTGAGGACCATCTCAATTTCCTCAACGATGGGTCCGGGGGTGAAGGTTGATCCTCTGGATATTCGCAACGTGTTGTTGTACTGACCCAGTCGCCCCGGGTCCTTAAGGGGGTAAAGCATTAACCAATATTGAAGGACCGGTTTAAAGGTCATCTGAGATCCCAGTCTGAGACAGCAGGTACAGGCGTTTAAACGATTAATCGGCCTGCCGAGACGATAGGTGGATCAAGTGTCTGATGGGCGAGTTCCATCTGGCTTTGATTCCAGACCAAGCATATCGTTTTTTGTTGCATTCCTGTATGTAGCTCTGCTCTCCGACTATCAACTCGTTAAAGACAAGGTGAGATAAGCCGAGTTAATATGTTACTTAATTGGAAAGGAGGAGTGGAGTTTGGATCGTAAGGGAAAAGAACAGATCGTAGCTGAGCTGCATGATCGTCTCTTGGAGTCTGATCTTACGGTTCTGACCGGATATTCCGGGATGAGCGTAGAGAGGATGACGAGCCTGCGGAACGCCCTGAGAAAAAGTAACACCGAGGTCAGGGTAGTAAAGAATAAGCTTCTGAGCATTGCTGCCAGGGATACCGATGTCAACCTGTTGAGCGATTTCTTCAGGGGACCATTGGCGATTACCCTCAGCAGGGGCGATGTAGTTGAACCCACCAAGGCGCTGGTCGAATTTGCCAAGAAGAACACCAACCTGGAAATTAAATATGGCGTTCTGGATGGTAAGCTGCTGACCAGGGACCAGATAAGCGCGCTGGCGGAGTTGCCAAGCAGAGAGATACTGCTGGGCAAGCTGCTATCCGTTATGGTGGGAGTACAGACATCGCTGGTGACTGTGCTAAGCGCCGTACCAAGGGGTTTTGTGCAAGTCCTGAACGGCTATCGAGAGAAAAGAGAAACGATCAATTAACACATGGAGAAAGGAAAGTAGAAAATGGCAACTCAGATCACGAAAGACGATGTAGTAAAATATATTGAAAATATGACGGTGCTCGAACTGTCAGAGCTGGTTAAGGAATTGGAGGTCAGGTTTGGCGTCTCTGCCGCGGCCCCAGTTGCAGTAGCGGCGGCCTCCGGTCCGGAGCTGGCGGCACAGGCAGAGGAGCAGACCGAATTTAACGCGATTCTCACCGGTTTCGGAGAAAATAAGATTCAGGTTATCAAGGTTGTCCGGGCAATTACCTCTTTGGGGCTCAAGGAGGCCAAGGATCTGGTAGACGGTGTGCCAAAGCCGATCAAAGAGGGGATCTCCAAGGACGAGGCAGCCGACATCAAGAAAAAGATTGAAGAGGTCGGCGGCACGGTAGAAATTAAATAATGTTGTTTTCACGGAAAGTTGAAAAAGACTCCAAGCTGGAGCGGTAGTCTAAAGGCGCGCGCCCAGGTTCGGGCGCGCGCCTTATTGGGCATCAGGTTCAGTTGATTTAATGCCCACCTGTAAAGGCTGGGGAGAGACGCAGCGCAACGCAGCATCCGGACTTTTTACGAAGTCGTCAATAATAAACGGTTGGCACTGTGGTCATCTCGATTCGCAGGGCCAGTCATAACAGTTTACGTACTATCACCTATTAAAGGACGCCATGTCAGAATTAAGGAAGAATTACGGACGTATCAGGAAAATCCTTGATCCGCCAAACCTGATTGATATCCAGATCAAGTCATACGAAAAGTTCCTTCAGGTGGAGGTTGATCCGGGCAAACGGGGTAACTACGGCCTAAGAGGTGCGTTTAACAGCGTTTTCCCGATATCCGACTTCAGCGGAAGATGTTCCCTGGAGTTCGTCGATTACCGGATAAAGGAAGCAAGGTACGACGTTGGCGAGTGCATCCAGAAGGGGATGACGTATGCCGCACCACTCCGAATCGTGGTCAGGCTGGTAGTGTTTGATACGGAGAGGGGTTCCGAACAGAAACATATCAGAGATATCAAGGAACAGGAGATATATTTCGGGGAAATTCCCCTGATGACCGAAAACGGGACATTCATCGTCAACGGGACGGAGAGGGTGATCGTCAGCCAGCTCCACCGGTCTCCCGGTATCTTCTTTGATCACGACAAGGGTAAAACCGTTACCAGCGGAAAGATTATCTATTCATCGCGGATAATTCCCATCCGGGGCTCCTGGCTGGACCTGGAATTTGACTCAAAGGATCTGCTTTACGTGCGCATCGATAGAAGAAGAAAGATGCCCGTTACGATCCTTTTGAAGGCGCTGGGGAAAAAAACGGAGGATATTCTCAAGTATTTTTACGAAACGGAAGCGGTATTCATAGAGGAAGGAAAATTATACCGGGCCGTGGACAAATCGCTGGAAGGCGAGAAGGCCATCGATGATGTTGTTGTACCTGCCACAGGCGAGGTACTCTTCAGAAAAGGGAAAAAGATCAATAAAACCCTTTTAAGAAAGGCGGCAGAGGCAGGAATCACCAGGATTCTTGTCCAGCAGGAAAATATCGTCGGTAAGACCCTTCAAAGTAACGTTCTTGATCCGAAGACACAGGAGGTACTTGTCGGGTGCAATGAGGCGCTGACCCTGGAGGGCCTCAACCTGTTAAAGGAGCGAGGCGTTGACAGCTTGCATTTTGTCCATCTTGACGAGGATCTGGATAACCTGTCGA
>JAXMLI010000033.1:0-2836 GCA_034368785.1 Smithellaceae bacterium
TCATGCCCGGCTTCCTCGGTCACAGCAAGTACAATATCACCCAGCGCAAGTGGGTGTCCGGTGACGGAGGATTGCAGAGATTGGTATGGCTGCCCAAGATGCTCAAAGAAGAGCTGAAGGAAAGGCTGGAGAAGCGCGCGGCCGAATTGGGCATTCCCAATTTTATCGACATGATTGCCGACGAAACGATCGGCACCACCGAGGACGAGATCCTGCCCTTCCTGGAGGAAAAGGGTCATCCGGCCTTGAAGATGGATTCGATTCTTTAACTACTAAGGAGCAGTAGGGTGCGTTAGTCGGTTTATTTCCGTAACGCACCGCATAATTGGTGCGTTACGCTTCGCTAACGCACCCTACATCTGAGTAATTACGAAAGGAGAATAAATTATGGCCTTGACGGGAATTCAGATCTTTAAAATGCTGCCCAAAACCAATTGTGGTGAATGCGGCGTTCCCACCTGTCTCGCCTTCGCGATGAACCTGGCCGCCGGGAAGGCGGAACTCGACGCCTGTCCCTACGTCTCGGAAGAGGCCAGGGCCAGCCTCTCGGAAGCGTCGGCGCCCCCGATCAGACCAATATCCTTCGGCACAGGGGACAACCTGGTGAAGGTGGGTGGCGAAACGGTGCTTTTCCGGCATGAAAAGACCTTTGTCAACAAACCCGGTATTGCCATCCTGGTGAGTGATACCATGGGGGCGGACGAGATTGATGGGAGGCTCCGAAGGTTCCTCGAACTTAAGTACGAATGGGTCGGTCTCACCCTGCATGCCGAGTCACTGGCCGTGAAGAACGAATCGGGAGACGGGGCGAAATTCGCCTCCCTGGTAGCAAAAATCAAGGAAAAGACCGCGGCCTCCCTGATCCTGATAAGCGACAATCCCCAGGCGCTGGCGGCGGCCCTGAAGGCCGCCGGCGAGGGGTCGTCCCTCATCTATGCCGCCACGGAGGCGAACTATGAGGCCTTTGCGAACCTGGCCAAGGAGTTCAAATGCCCGCTGGCGCTCAAGGCGGCTGACCTGGAGTCCCTGGCCGCGCTATCGGACAAGGTTACGGCCCTGGGGGTGAAGGACCTCGTATTGGACGCCGGCTCCCGGACGCTGCGCCGGGCCTTTGAGGACCAGACCAATATCCGCCGGGCGGCCCTCTTGCAGAAGAACCGTTCCCTGGGCTTCCCCACCATTGTTTTCCCCGGTGAAATGACGCAGGATCCCTTGAAAGAGACCCTTATCGCCGCCACTTTTGTGGCTAAATACGGGGGGATTATCGTCCTGTCCGATTTCCAGGGAGAAACCCTTTTCCCCCTGCTCCTGGCCCGTCTGAATATCTATACGGATCCCCAGCGGCCCATGACGATGAAACAGGATATCTACCCCATCGGCAATCCCACCGCGGACTCGCCGGCCCTGATCACCACCAATTTCGCCCTGACCTATTTTATCGTCTCCGGCGAGATCGATGCCAGCCGCGTTCCCAGCTGGCTTCTGGTGATGGATACGGAAGGCCTGTCGGTCCTCACGGCCTGGGCGGCGGGCAAGTTCGTCGGCGATGCCATCGGACTGTTCGTAAAAAAGAGCGGTCTGGCCGAGCGGATAACCCACCGCCGGATCATCATCCCCGGCGCGGTGGCGCTGGTGAGCGGCGATCTGGAAGAAGAACTGGGCGCCGACTGGGAAGTGAAGATTGGTCCCCGGGAGGCGGCGCATCTGCCTGCCTACCTTAAAATTAATATGTAATTCCCTGGCTTAAGGCTGAAGGCGTAAGGCGTGGGGCGGAAGTGGCAGTCACCGCCTTGGTTGGCGGCGGGTTTAGGGTTTGAAGCCTTATGCCTTAAGCCATAAGCCTTGCGCCATAAAAAAAGGAGGCAACTGATGTTTCGTGTTGGAGAAAATCTCAATGTCATGGGTAAAGTCATTGGCGAGGCGATGAAGAACAAGGATCCCCTGCCAATTCAAAAGATGGCCCTGGAGCAAACCGCAGCCGGCGTGGATTATATCGACATCAATCTTGGCCCGGCCCGCAAGGGCGGCGGGGAGTTGATGGAATGGATCGTCAAGACGGTCCAGACGGTGGTGGATACCCCGCTGTTTCTGGATACGATCAACAGTGAGGCGCTGGAAGCGGGTCTTAAGGCGTACAAAAACAAGAAGGGGAAGGCGGTAATCAATTCCATCATGGCCCGTCCGGAGAGCATGGAGGCCAAGTTTCCCCTGGCCCGGAAATATGACGCCGGCCTGGTGGCCCTTCTCTGGGGACCGGCCGGCCTGCCGCGAGATGCCGCCGAAAGGGGAGTCCTCGCGGCGGAATTGCTGCAAAAGGCCATGGAGTTCGACATCGCGGGCGAGGATGTCTGGATCGATCCGATCGTCACCCCCGCGACCAGTCCCCAGGCCCAGGTCCAGGTGCCCGGCTGTGTCGAGTTCATGATGATGTTCCGGGACCTCCAGGAGATGATGCCGGGCCTTCGGTCCACCTGCGGCCTTTCCAATATCTCCAATGGAGCGCCGGAGCATCTGCGGGCGATCCTCAACCAGACCTATATGATCATGCTGGGGCGCTGCGGCATGAGCTCAGCAATCGTCGACGCCTTTGACGAGGGGCTCAAGGCCCTGGCCAACGATGAACGGCCGGAAATTACCTCGCTGGTGTATCGCGTGCAAGACGGCGAGGAGATCGACCTGAAATCGCTCACGAAGGAGCAGGCGGATTTCGTGAAGACGACCAAAGTCCTGCTAGGCCAAACCCTTTACTCCGATTCCTGGCTGGAACAGTGAGCCAAAAATGACGGACTCGTAAAAGTCGCAAAAGCCTTGAATCTAGGACGGCTTCGTAAAAAAG
>JAXMLI010000034.1:0-3203 GCA_034368785.1 Smithellaceae bacterium
TTTCTTGAAGCCCATAGGTCCTCCAGGGGGATGAATTTGAAGGAAATATGGCATGAAAATAGACATATTGCAAACAATATTAATATGTTATCATTGAATAACAGCATTTTCGATGATTACATCTTGCAGAAAGCATGAAAATCGGAAGGGTTGTGCAACGGTCTCCCCGCGTAGGCGGGAATCCAGGGAGTGTGCAACTACCTTAAAATACTTGGTTCCCGTTTTCACGGGAATGACAAAAGGCGTGTTTTTCGACTTTTTACGAAGCCGTCAAGTTTCGGCAGAAATTCAAAGGTCTCGGGCTATAACAAGGGAGTCCCCCGCTAATCATGAACACAGGAGAATGGAAGATGGCGAAAACAGAGAATGATGAGCAGGCGACGACAGTGCTCACACAAGATAATAAAGACGCCACGGCGGAGGAGGATGAGATCCACCTCCTCGATCTCTTCATCGTTTTGCTCAAGCACAAGGTGATGATTATCTCTATCGTCTTTCTGACGGGGATCGCGGCGGTCGCATACAGCCTGTACCTTCCGAATATCTACCGTTCGGAGGCCGTCATCGCCCCCACCACCCAGGAGAAAGGCATCGGCGCCTTCGCCGCCCTCGACGGCTTGCGCGCCATGATCTCAACCGAAGCAGGAACCGGCGTCTCCGGCTCGATCAGCCAATTCAATCTCACTCTGAAGAGCCGGGAATTTAGCCACTCCATTATCCGGAAGCACAACCTGATGCCCGTCCTTTTCGCGGACTCCTGGGATGAAAAGAACAAGCGCTGGAGAGCGGCAAAACCACCCGTTTTCGATGACGCCTACGATAAGATTCACGATCTGTTCAAGATCGCGCCGGATAACAAGCAAAACGTACTTCGGCTGAGCTTCGAGTACGATGACCCCCAAACGGCCCAGACGATGCTCAATTATTACATCACGGAACTGAGCGAATTCCTCCGCAAAGAGACATTGGAGGAGGTTGCCACCCAAAAGACACACCTTGCGAGGCAACTGGCCATGACGACCGACCCGCTTCTCAAAAACATCCTCATCCAACTGATCGGCAAGCAGATCATAAAGGAAACCCAGAGCAAGATAATGAAATACTTCAGTTTTACCGTCATCGACCCGGCCTTTGTTCCAGAGAAAAAAGTCAAGCCCGAGCGGGCGCAGATCGTAGCCAGTTCGGTCGCTGTCGCCTTCTTTCTCGCCATCTTCCTTGCCTTCTTCCTGGAATACGCACGGAATCTGAAGACCAGGGAAGACCCGGAACGCCTGGCGAACCTGCGCCGGTCATGGAAGTTAAGATTTTAACAAGGCACACCGCCCTATATATTTTCCATCGTGGCGCCGCTCCATCCTAAAAAGTAAAACACGAGACCGTGGCCCGATGAGAGATATTCGAACAACGGCAGATTTTCAAGACGATCAGTTATTATTAGCTCCCGCCGGCCAAACCTCTCAACATCTTTGGCAACGACTACCCGACCACCAACGATGCGAATGACTAAAAAACAGGACTCGATAGATGTTTGATTTCTCGTTGAAGACAAAAGTGAAATTTGGCCAGGGTGTCCGAAAATTCATCCCCGATACCTTGAGCTCGGAGAATTGGCATCATATCGGTGTCGTTTACGATCATAATTTGATTCATAATCAGGATATGGTTGCGTTAATCGATTCCATTGACGAAGCGGCAGCGCACTTGGTAAAGGCTGAGTGCACTATATCAGAACCGACGTATGATTCACTTGATGATGTCAGACGACAATTCGATGATCCTGATCTTCAAGTAATCATAGGCATTGGCGGGGGCAGTGCCCTTGACATGGCAAAGGCTATGGCAGTACTGGTTCACAATAAGAACCCCGCCATCGCATATCGAGGTTTTGATCAAATGACCGATCCGGTCCTGCCAATCATTGCGGTTCCCACAACAGCAGGTACCGGCAGTGAAGTAACGCCCAATGCCTCCTTTATCGACTGTCAGGCCAAGAAAAAACTGGGAATCAACGGCGAACCAGTGCGGCCCGCATATGCGTTTTTAGATCCAGAACTGACCCTTTCTTGTCCCAGAGGGCCGACCATCTCCGCTGCCGTGGACAGCATCGTTCATGCCGTGGAAGCTTTTGCCGCCAAGAAAACAAATCGCATGGCCAGGCTTTTTGCCTCGGAAGGCTTTCGTCTTGTTTTTGAGGCACTGCCCTTGCTGATTGATAATTTAAATGATGTCCTTTTGCGGGAAGAAGTTATGTATGGCGCCTTTTTGTCCGGTATTGCCTTAATGCATTCCGGCACAGGCCCCGCAGCCGCCATGTCGTATCCTATGAGCGTTCACCACCAAGTGCCGCACGGCCTCGGCGGGGGAATATTTTTGCCCTATGTGATAGATCATAATATCAGGGCTGGCTATACAGGGTATGCGGACTTTTACAATCCGAACAAGCTTGATTCGAAGCGCGCCTTGGAATTATTTTTATCTGATCTGCGCTCATGCTGGGAAAAGCTTCGAATGCCTCAGAATTTGAGTCTGTTTGGTGTTAAGCAGGCGGATATCGGCTTTATCATTGATGAGACGCTGCAGCTTAAAGGCGCACTTGACCAAAATCCAACGCCATTTTACGAAAAAGAAATTGAGAGCGTATTGATCAGGTTGACTGAGAAAAAAAATGGCTAAACATGACTTGAGGAACCCTATGGATTTTAAAATAAGATTCAGCGGTAAAGCCCACGACTATACGCAGGAAGAAATCGACGTCGTTGTTCAGGCTATGAAGACAGCGGAACCTTATACACAGGGAACATATCAGAAAGCCTTTGAAAGTATATTCTGTAATTATATCGGCGCTGATTATGCCTTTGCCGTAAACAACGCCACGGCCGCCCTGGAAATTGCCGCGCAACTCTGCCAGTTTGAGCCCGGCGACGAGGTCATCATTCCTTCCCATACATTTACGTCAAGCGCCTATCCTTTTGCGAAAAAGGGCGGGAAAATCGTGTGGGCAGATATAGACCTTCACACCCGCGTGGTGACGGCGGGTACCTTGGCCAGAAAGATAACCCTTAAAACCAGGGCCATCGTGGTTGCCCATCTTTACGGGTACACCGCTGATATGCCTGCAATTATCAACTTGGCCAAACAGCATGATATCCTTCTCATAGAAGATGCCGCACAATCCATGGGGACATCGATAGACGGTAAAAAAT
>JAXMLI010000035.1:0-3764 GCA_034368785.1 Smithellaceae bacterium
AAACTACCCAACAATAAGTAAATAAAACGGACGTATTAATGGACACTACTCGCACCTGCACAGGAATAATGATTATTTCCGGCATAATTAGGACTTCCACATAACGGAAGACCTGGTGGCGAGTTAATTTTTCAATAACAATACAAGAAGCAACGCAAGCCGTTATCAGGCGTCTGATAACGGCTTTTTTTTCAGGGAAGGGGTAGTTTATCAATGACAAAGCCGAATATTCAAATCTACGATACCACCTTGAGAGACGGGGCCCAGGGAGAACAGATCAATTTTTCCGTGGAGGAGAAGGTCCGCATCGCCCACCGTCTGGACGAGATGGGGTTCTCATACATCGAGGGCGGCTGGCCCGGCTCGAACCCCAAGGATAAGAGGTTTTTCGAGCTGGCCAAGACGATGAATTTTAAACACGCCCGCCTGACCGCTTTCGGTTGCACAACCCGGCCCGGAACCCCGCCGGAAGATGATCCCAATATCCAAAGCCTCCTGGAGGCGGGAACCCCGACGGTAACCGTCTTCGGCAAATCCTGGGATCTCCATGTCTCGGAAATCCTCCGGATACCCCTGGAAGAAAACCTTGAGATGATCCACAGGACCCTGAAATATCTGAAGCAATCCGGCAAGGAGGTCATCTTCGACGCGGAACATTTCTTCTACGGCTACAAGGCCAATGGCACCTACGTCCGGCAGGTGATCGAGGCGGCGCTGGCCGCGGACGCGGACATGATCGTTCTCTGCGACACGAACGGCGGCACCCTGCCCCAGGAGATTACGAAAATACTCGGGGAGGTATCCACCCTCATCCCCGGGGAACGGCTGGGGATCCATGCCCATAACGACAGCGGCCTGGGGGTGGCGAACTCCCTCGCGGCCGTCCTCGGCGGCGCCGTGATGGTTCAGGGGACGATAAACGGCCTGGGAGAGCGCTGCGGGAATGCCGATCTGATTACCCTGATCGCGAATCTGCAACTCAAGATGGGCCGGATTTGTCTGCCCGACTCCTCCATCGGCCAGCTCACCAGCCTGTCTCATTTCGTCAGTGATGTGGCGAACATTCCCCCGCTGAACACCAGGCCTTTCGTCGGGCGCAGCGCCTTTACCCACAAGGGGGGGATGCACGTGAACGGCATCGTGAAGAATGCTGCCGCCTATGAGCACATCAAGCCCGAATCCGTGGGGAACCTCCAGCGCGTGGTGGTATCCGACATGGCCGGCAAGAGCGCCATTTCCTACAAGGCCAGAGAGCTGGGGATGGAAACAGCCATCTCGGATGATCAGCTAAGAAATATCGTAGCGAAAATCAAGGAAATGGAAGATGAAGGATATCAATTTGACTCAGCCGAAGGGTCGCTTTCCCTTTTGCTGAAGAAGATGACCGGCCAATTCCAGGAACCCTTTACCCTGGAGTCTTTCCAGGTGATTACCGCCAAGGTGCAGGAGGAACATTCCCTCTCGCAGGCGATGATCAAGATCTCCGTGGGCCAGGAGGAAGAACTCGCCGCCGCGGAGGGCAACGGCCCGGTCAATGCCCTGGACCATGCCCTCAGGAAGGCCCTGGTAAAATTTTACCCCCGGATCAGCGAAATGCACCTGGTGGATTTTAAGGTGCGCACCCTGGAGGGCAGCGAGGGAACCGCCGCGAAGGTGCGGGTACTCCTCGACTCACGGGATACGGAGGATTTCTGGAGTACCGTCGGGGTTTCCACCAATGTGATCGAAGCCTCCTGGCTTGCCTTGGTGGATAGTATCCAGTACAAACTGAGCAAGGACCGGGATGATCCGGAGGCGTAATTACTTCGTCTTCACCAGCGGGAAATCCATGCCCCGGGAATCCACCACGGGGTACTGGGCCTCCCGCTTGTATTTCTTCGTTATCTCCGGAAGCTGTTCCTCCACATATCCCATGAGTTTCCGCACCGTAATGGTATCCGTCCCCCCGGCGGCCGCTCCCTTTAATCCCTCCAGCATGGTATAGGTAAATGCCCCGTGCCCGAGGTCTTTAACCTCGGCGGCAAACTGGTCTTTGGTGGAGGCGGCCACCACATGCACCCCGGTGGAGCGGGAAAGTTGCGAGAGGGCCTTGCGGTCTTCAAACCCCCGGAAGGCCACCAGCACCGCCCCCGATTTGCAGGAATCGAGGAGGAGAAGGATCTTTTGCGCCTTGATGCCCTTGATATATCCCGCCAGTTCATCGGAGGAGATGCCCTTTGTTTTAAGCTCTTCTTCCCTTTCCGGATAGGTCAGCTCGTGGGGGATGAAATACCATTTGTCGTGCAGACTTTCTCCATGTCCGGCCAGATAGATCAATACCGCGTCCTGCGGCTGGGTGTTTTCCAGTTGTTTGAGCCTGGCGGTGATGCCTTGCTTCGTCGCCTGCTCATTGTAAATATCAATGGTTTCCACTTTTTTGAATAACCCCTTGCCCCGCTGATTAAAGAAGTCAATTATCCCCTTGGCATCCGGCACGGCATAGTTCAAGTTTAAGGCAGGGTTTTTGTAGTTGTTTATGCCCACGGCAAAGACATACATGGAGACATCTTTTTGCGGGGCCGCCAGCTTGACTAACAGTTCATAGGGGTTTGATTCTGTTCGGTCTTTGCTGAATGCAGTTGCCCTGAAGTTGTTAAGCCCATCTGTAAGGATAACTGTGTATGATTTTACTATTTCATCCCCTTTGGGAACTATCTTCACGGCCCTCACATCCTCGCCTATTGCCTTGCCGTTGTGATAAAGCCTTATCTCATCAATGCCGCCGCCTGTGTCCTTTGCTGAGACGGTTATTGTTACAGTGTCTGAACTGAATTCCTTTCCGGGCGCAGGAGAGATGATTTTTACATCGGGAGGCGTGAGAATACCTTTCCTTATATCAGCGATAGTTTCAATCTTTTTGCCTTGCAATACAGAGGCTACATAGACAGGATCAAAGAATCTTTCGTAGAAATTATCAATGGAATAGACCTGGTTGCCCACCCGGACGTTGAGGTGCTTTGCGCCGTTGGGGGAGGCGTTGAAATAGCCTTCGGGGGTGATGGCGAGCCATTCGCCGTCGGTGAAGCTGATGAATTGGGCGAGTTCCTTGCCGGTGGAGATGTCCCAGAGGCGGGTGGTGTTATCAGAACTTCCCGATAAGGCGAATCTACGGTTCGGCGAAAAGGCGGTGGATTTAATATAGTCTGTATGCCCGGCAAATGACTGTATTTCCTTACCAGTGGCCACCTCCCAGAGACGCAAGGTTTTATCATCACCCGATAAGGCGAATCTACCGTCAGGTGAAAAAACAACTGAAGCAACCGAGCTTGTATGCCCGGCAAATGACTGTATTTCCTTACCAGTGGCCACCTCCCAGAGACGCATGGAGTTATCAAAAACCCCCCCCGATAGGACAAACCGTCCATCCGGTGAAAAGGTAAGGGCGTAAACCCAGAGCGTACGCCCGGCAAATGACCGTATTTCCTTACCCGTAGCCACCTCCCAGAGGCGCAGGGTCTTATCAGAGCTTCCCGATAAGGCAAACCGTCCATCCGGCGAAAAAGCGACTGATGAAACACCGGCTGTATGTCCGGCGAATGACCGTATTTCCTTACCCGTGGCCACCTCCCAGTTGTAGGGTGCGTTAGCGAAGCGTAACGCACCAATTTTACGGTGCGTTACGGTAAAAAACCGCCTAACGCACCCTACATATCTTATTTTTCGGAGGGACGCGCTCCGTCGCGTCCGGATTCTTTCTAAGCGGCCACGACGGAGCGTGGCCCTCC
>JAXMLI010000036.1:0-13471 GCA_034368785.1 Smithellaceae bacterium
AGACGCAGAGTGACGAGGGATGCAACCATAACCAGAGCATCCTGACTTTTTACGAAGTCGTAATTAATGAGAGGAAAATATATGAAAGAAATGTTTAATATTGATTTTGCCGGTAAGTTAATCCAGATGAAGGCGAATTACGTAGCCGGACAGGCCGACGGGGCGATTTTGGTGACCTATGGCGATACGGTTGTCCTGGTAACTGCGGTATCGCTGAAAAGCGCGCGGGAGGGAACGGACTTTTTACCCCTGACGGTGGATTATCAGGAGATGACCTACGCGGCGGGCAAGATCCCCGGCGGTTTCTTCCGACGGGAGGGCCGGCTTAACGAGCGCGAAACCCTGACTTCCAGACTGATCGATCGCTCCATCCGTCCCCTGTTCCCTGACGGCTACTGCTATGAGACCCAGGTGGTGGCCACCGTCATGTCCATTGATGAAAACAGCGAGGCTGATGTGGCGGCCATGCTCGGCGCCTCCACGGCGCTGGAGATTTCCGACATTCCGTTCAAGGGTCCCATCGCCGGTGTGCGGGTCGCCAGGAGGGATGGACAGTTTATTTTAAGTCCCTCTTCAGAGGACCTGGCCGCGTGCGACCTCAATATCTACCTTGTCGGGCGGAAGCTGCCACCCGCACGGGCGGGAGAAGATTACCAGGTCAACCTGGTAATGCTCGAGGGCGAGGCCTCCGAAGTAGAGGAACCGGTACTGGTGGAGGCAATAAATTACGGTCTCAATTCCCTGCGGCCCCTGATAGACCTGCAGGATCGCGTCCGTGACGCGATTGGCAAGGCGAAGAGGGGATTTACCGCAAAGGAGATCAATCCGGCTGTGATAGAAAAGGTGGCATCCCTGGCTACTTCCGGTCTCCGGGAAGTCTATTCCACGCCGGCAAAACTGGAAAGATACGCGAAGCTGGATCGTTTGAAGGAAGAGGTCCTGGCATCCGCTACTCAGGATGAAACAATGACCGCATCCGAGGTTAAAGCGGCCTTTTATGAACTGGACAGGGATATCCTGCGGAGGATGATCATCAAGGATCAGAAAAGGATTGACGGCAGATCCTTCCGGGACATCAGGGCGATCAGTTCCGAAGTGGGTATCCTGCCCAGGGTGCATGGGTCCGCCCTCTTCACGCGGGGGGAAACCCAGGCCATCGTAGCGGTCACCCTCGGGACATCTTCTGATCAGCAGCGTCTTGATTACATCGGCGGAGAAGAAATGCGCTCCTTCATGCTCCATTACAATTTCCCTCCCTACTGCGTCGGGGAAGCAAAATTTCTGCGCGGTCCCGGCAGAAGAGAAATCGGGCATGGCGCCCTGGCCCGAAAGGCCCTCGTACCCGTACTACCATCCCAGACGGAGTTTCCCTATACCATCAGGATCGTCTCTGAGATCCTTTCCTCCAACGGATCCTCTTCCATGGCATCCGTCTGCGGTGGCTCCCTCTCCCTCATGGATGCCGGGGTGCCCGTGAAGGATATCGTGGCAGGCATTGCGATGGGGTTGCTGAAGGAAGGAAAAGACGTAATAATTCTTTCCGATATCCTGGGCGACGAGGATCACGCGGGCGATATGGACTTCAAGGTCTGCGGCACCGCCAAAGGCGTCACGGCGATGCAGATGGACATCAAGGTGGATGAGATAGATGAAGTTATCCTGCGAAAGGCCCTCGATCAGGCCAGGGAGGGGAGGCTCCATATCATCGAAAAGATGAAGGAAGCCATTGACAAGCCCCGGGCGGAACTGTCGCTCTATGCCCCCCGGATCATCATGATCAAGGTGAAGCCCGAGAAGGTCCGAACGGTCATCGGCACGGGCGGAAAGAACATCAGGCAGATCATCAGTGAAACAGGTGTCAGCATCGATGTGGAGGATGACGGCAAGATCAGTATCGCCTCGAATGACGCGGCGGCCTCTGCCCGGGCGATCGCGATGATCAAAATGCTGACCGAGGAAGCCGAGATAGGCGCGATCTACAAGGGAACGGTGAAGAAAGTCGTCGATTTCGGCGCTTTCGTCGAGATCATCCCCGGCACGGAGGGCCTTGTTCACATTTCCATGTTGGCCAAGGAACGGGTTAACAAGGTGACCGATGTGCTAAACGAGGGAGACGAGGTGATGGTGAAGGTCCTGGAGATCGATAAGCAGGGAAAGATCCGGCTTAGCAGAAAAGACGCTCTGGGTGCCGATGTATAATAAGACCATCCTCGATGGCGGCATTCGAGTCGTATCGGAGGCGATAGAACAGGTTCGTTCCGTCTCCATCGGCGTCTGGGTCCTCTGCGGCGCCCGCTACGAGGAAGAGGCATCTTCCGGCATATGTCACTTCCTGGAGCATATGCTTTTCAAGGGGACCACGGGCAGGGCCGCCTATGATATTGCCGCCGCCATAGACTCGATCGGCGGCATCATGAATGCCTTTACCGGCAAGGAACTGACCGCTTATTACATCAAGGTTCCCGACTATCATTTGACGGTGGCGATCGATCTCCTGGCCGATATGTTTACCAACTCTCTTTTCGACCAGGCGGAGATCGAAAAAGAAAAATCCGTGGTCATCCAGGAGATAAGTCTTCTGGATGATTCCCCTGATGATTATATCCATGATTATTTTGAGTCCACCTTCTGGAACGGCCAGTCCCTGGGGCGCCCGGTGCTGGGGACCAGGAACTCGGTAGAGGGTTTTTCACGGGAAGGTCTGGGCAGTTTTTTCCAATCCAGATATGCGGGCGGGAACCTGGTTATTTCCGCTACGGGTAATGTGGACCATCGGGTTTTTGTCGATCTGGTCCGGGAAGCGTTCTCGGGGCTGATCCTGTCCCCGGTGGTGTCGAAGGATGTCCTGCCTGTATCATCCGCGGGAATTCACGTGCTGGAGAGGGATCTGGAACAGGTGCATCTCATCATCGGAACAGACGCCCCCGCGGCGGTAAGCGACAGGAGATATGCCGCGTTGATTATCAACGCCCTGCTGGGAGGCTGCATGAGTTCCCGGCTCTTTCAGGAGATCAGGGAGAGGCGCGGCCTGGCCTACTCAGTGCATTCCTTCCTCGCGTCCTATCTGGATACGGGTATTCTGGGAATATACACCGGGGCCGCCCGGGATAAGATACAGGAAATTATCCAGGTTGTCATGGCCGAACTGGAGAGGTTTCGGGAAGTAGCGCTCACAGACGGTGAATTGGCCCAGGCCAAGGAACTCATCAAGGGGAACTATCTCCTCAGCATGGAAAGCACCGACACCCGGCTGAGCAGGCTCGCGAAAAACGAAATCTGCTTTAACAGGTATGTGACAAGCGATGAATTCATCGGGTACATAGAGGGCGTCCGCCGGGAGGATGTTCAGTCTCTGGCGCGGGAAATGTTCGATCCGGCCAAGCTTAACCTGGTTGCCATGGGAAATATCCGACAAGAGGACCTGGCCGGATCTTTGACGACTTCGTAAAAAGTCCGGATGCTGCGTTGTGCTGCATCCCTCCCCCGCCTTCGCGGGGGCAGGCTTGCGGCGTATTCCGGGGACAGGTTCCGATCCCTTCGGGCTTCCGGAACAAGCCCCCTCCCCCGACGCCTCATTCCTCGGGATTTGCGCGCCTTGCCTGCGAACTTTTTACTAAGCCGTCCCAAATTCAAGGTTTTTGCGACTTTTTACGAGTTCATCATATTAAGCGGTGAGTGATTCCCCCACCATGGAACAGATAACCGTACCGATTAAAAAACTCCCCGGCAATGACGATATACCACTCCCCTGCTACATGACGGAAAGGGCGGCGGGGATGGATCTCTACGCGGCAATCTGTAGCGAGATAATAATCATGCCCAGGGAACGGGCCCTGATTCCTACGGGCATTGCCCTTGCCCTGCCGGATGGCTATGAAGCCCAGCTGAGACCACGCAGCGGGCTGGCCTGGAAGAAGGGGGTAACCCTGGTCAACTCTCCCGGAACAATTGACGCGGATTACCGTGGGGAGGTAGGGGTCCTCCTCATCAATCACGGCGAGCTGCCCTTCACAATAAAAAGGGGGGACCGGATCGCCCAGCTGGTTGTCAGCAGCTTCTGCCGCGTTTCCTGGCTCCCGCAGGAAGGCTTGGATCGCACCGCCCGCGGGGCAGGCGGGTTTGGTCATACCAACTGATCTGCGGCATAAATCTGACGACTTCGTAAAAAGCCCGGATGCTGCGTTGCGCTGCATCCCTCGTCACAGCGGCGTGTTCCGGGGACACGTTCCGATCCCTTCGGGCTTCCGGAACAAGCCCCCTCCCCCGACGCCTCATTCCTCGGGATTTGCGCGCCTTGCCTGCGGCCTTTTTACGAAGCCGTCGCAAAACATGCGTTTTCATGACTTTTTACGAGTTCGTCAAATCTACCCCTGCCTCAATCCCCAACTTTTCTTCTTGTAAAGATAAAAAAATACATATATAAAATCCGCGTCCTGGGCTTTTCGTTTAATCTATAAGTGCGCTTTTGGGTTTTTGGGTGCATATCCGTCATGAAATTTGGCCGAATTCTCATCATATTTATCCTTCTGGGCAGTCTGGTCATTGTTTTCGGCAACCGGGGGCTCATCGATAATTATCATATGCTGAAACGACACGAGGATTTAAAAAGGGCAAATGCGGAAATCTTTCGGGAAAACAGGGAGACAGAACGGATTATCTCTCTGCTTAAAGATGATCTTGCTTACATAGAGATGACGGCAAGGAGGGAACTGGGGATGACCAGGAAAGGGGAGCTTGTCTACCGTTTTACTCATTAGCCTGCCATAAGCCAAGTATTCCTCAGCCCTCAAGATTAATGTGACTTGCCTGGTCGCGCTTTTTACAGTGCTGTTCCGGGAGGGTTGTTTAAAAGATTATTACGAGGCCATCATGTTTAACTGGAAAAGGCTATTTTCAGGAAGCAGACAGGTCATAGGGGTTGATGTAGGGTCAGACTCCCTGAAGCTGGCGGAGGTACTGGACACCCCCCAAGGTCCCTTCCTGAATAAGTTCGCCCAAGTTTCCCTTCCCCGCGGAGTAATCGTCAACGGCGAGCTGGCTGAACCTTCGATGTTCGCTGAGAAACTGGCGTTGCTTTCCTCCTCCTGTGGTTGCCAGCGGAGACCCGCCGTTGCCGCGCTCTCGGGCAACTCGGTTATGGTCAAGAAAGTGAATTTCAACCAGATGGAGGAGGGAGAGTTGCGGGAACTCCTCCGGGACGAAGGCAGTAAATATCTCCCCTTTGAGGATTTCTCGGAAGTCTATCTTGATTTTCAGGTCTTGCGGGGTTCGGATGTGAATCCCAACCAGATGGAAGTCCTCATCGTTGCGGCGAAGAAAGACCTTGTCGATGGTTATGCCAGCGCTTTTCTTGAGGCAGGACACGGGCTTGTCATTATGGACGTGGATTCCTATGCCCTGGAAACCATGTACGAAGAAAATTACGAATTTGCGGAGGAGGATGTGGTTGCCCTGATAAATATCGGGGCCAGCACGACAAGCATAAACGTGGTGAAAGGCGGCATGTCCATCTTTACCCGTGCCTTTTCCCTCGGGGGAAATATTATGACCGAGGGGATTCAGCGCAGCCGGGGCGGTACCTTCGAAGAAGCGGAGCGGATGAAAATAGCCGGCCATTTTAAGGCGGACCCGGAAGAAGATTCAATCGTCGATAATCTGGTTATTTACGCCGAGCCCATATTGCAGGAGATCGAAGGTTCAATAGATTACGTCAAGTTTCAGACCAGGGAATTCGTCAAAGAGGCAATAATATCGGGTGGAAGCGCTAACATTCAGGGCCTGGATAAGGCAATCGCCGACAGATTGAATATTGAAGCGACCATTGTTAATCCCTTTAAAAAAATTCACTACAACAGTAAGTTTATTTCACCCGAGACGATCGGAAAGATTGGTCCCGCTGCGGCTGTTGGAATCGGGCTGGCGCTAAGAAGAGTAGGTGACAGATGATCAGGATCAATCTACTTCCCTACTGGGAGAAGGAAAAAAAGGAAGACCTGAGGCGTCAACTGATGATTCTGGCAGGATCAGCCGTTATCATCCTTCTTATTATCTCCACCCTCTATATTTACATGACGTGGAGCGTATCGAGCCTGGAAGCCCAGTTCAAAACACTGGATGAACGATCAAAGGTGCTGGCCAAGGAGGTAGGAAATGTGGAGGCCTACCTGAAAGATAAGAAAGAACTGGAAAAAAAGCTTTCCATCATAAACGAACTGGATCGCAACAGGTTATTTGCCGTCCAGCTTTTTATGGAGATGTCTTCAGTTACGCCAGTAAACGATGTCTGGCTCAAGTCCGTCATCCAGAACGGAGAGAGGCTCCGCCTGGAGGGTTACGCGAGGGATAATACCGCGGTGGCAAGGTTGATGAGCAATATTGAAAGCTCCGGTTTCCTGAAGGGAGCGGATCTGGTGGTGTCCCAACTGGCAGAGATAGAAAAGGTTCCGGTGCAGCATTTTATTCTGGAAAGCAGTATTTCCGGGAATTTCAAGTAAGGCGGACTCGTAAAAAGTCATATAACGACCGTTTTTGTCAACCAAACAGCGGAACCCCAACGCAAGCAGACCGCGAGAGGGATTTGTGATGGCGATTGAATCATTAGACGACATAAAGAAACTGCCACTCATGCACAAGGCCATCGCCGTTTGTGTTTTGTATGCCTTGATTGGTTATTTCTTCTGGTTTCTTGTATTTCAATCGGCATGGGAAAAGAAAACCGGCCTCGAAGGGACCGTAGAGGGGCTTAAAACCAGAATTACCTCCCAGGAAGCGGTGGTTGCCCGGAAAACAACGCATATTCGGGAAGTTGATACCTTAAAGGAGCAATTCCGTCTCGCCCTCTTGAAACTTCCCGACCGCAAGGATATCCCCCACCTTCTGAGGTCAATCGCCCAGGAAGGGAAGCGATCGGGCCTGGATTTTGTGCTTTTCGAACCGGTCCCACCCGCCCCGCCGGTCGTGAAGGCGACAACAACGCCGGCCGTTAAGAAGGGGGAAGAGGCGCCCGTCGAACCGGAGAAAGAACAATTTTATGAAACTATTTCGATAAAAATGACCGTCCGGGCGCGATTTCATGATACGCTCTCCTTTTTTGACCGGATTGCCAGGCTTCCCCGGATTATCAACCTGGATACGATTGCCATGGGAGATAGGACGAAGATCGGGGGCAAGGGGGATCTGCTGACTTCCACGGCGGTGATCAAGACCTATATGTTCAAGGACGTAAAATCTGGGGGCGGGGTAGGTAAGGCTGATGGAAAGGGCAAGTAGACTATACCGCAGGTGGCTGTCTCTCCGGGTAGCAATCGCCGGTTTCATCGTGATTTGCATCCCCTTATGGGGCCAGTCCTCCGCGCGGGGGGAACAGAAGAATGATCCGGTTGCATCAAAGATGCAGTACACCTCCCGGGGGATGCAGGATCCGTTCAGACCGTTTCTGGAAACAGACGCCTTGCGGACCAGGGCACAGGAAAGGCTTCAGGTGGTTCCCTTGTCTCCCCTGCTGAGAAGCCCCGTGGAAAGTTTCCGGTTGCTCGGGATTGTGGGAGATCTTCACAGACGCATGGCGGTAGTGGAGGACAGCGAAGGCAAATTCCACACGTTGCTTCCTGGCAGTCATATCGGAAACCGCGATGGCCAGGTGGTGGGTATTCATCGGGATCACTTGATCGTGGAGGAGACGGTGCGAAGCGTCGCCGGCCGGGAAAAACGCGAAAAGGTAAGGATTAAGTTCCACAAGGAAGAACTTGAGGGGAAGCCATGAATAGGTTTTTACGGCTGTTTAGTGTCTTTATTCTCGCGGTGTTCGGGATTGCCGGTTATCCCGGTTCTTCTCAGGGAACCACGCCTCCTGCCGGTGAGACTCCCAAGAAGGACCCTGCTATCGTACAGGAGATAAACGCCGGCTATATTGAAAATATCACCTTCGACAAATTGCCCGGCAGGGAGAGGGTTATCATCTCCCTGTCCCGGCGGGTTCTCATCAGCCTCCCCAGCATGCCCCTGGTGGCGGTAGAGGACAGGTCCTCATCGGTGCTGCTCATGATGGAGGACATGTACGTGCCTGACCATCTCCGCCGTCCTCTGGGGGAGAACGTTTTGGGCAATATTATCCGGGTAGTGCCGCAGCAGGTAAGTCACGAAGGGAAACAGTGGGTCCACCTCCTGGTGGAATTGAAGGAAAAGGCGCCCTACTCTGTTCGCCGTGATGGCGGCAATGTTCTCCTGGATTTCCACGTGGCCGCCCTCGCGGATAAAGCCTCTCCGGCACCCGCACGGGCCAGGGTTGACGGGAAATCGGCTCAACCCGCGATTACTGATCCACAAAGGCCGCAGGCAGATGAAAGGCTCGCGAAGGAACCGGCCCGTCGTGAAGGCGTCGCCGCCGCCCCGTTGATCTCTCTTGATTTCCAGGAGGCAAATATAAAAGGCGTCCTCAGGCTTTTATCGGAGATGGCCGGGATCAATATCGTTTCGGGCGAGGATGTGAAGGGCGCGATAACCGTTCATCTGCGGAATGTCTCCTGGGAGCAGGCGCTGGAGGTGATTCTGGATGTAAGCGCTCTGGCCAAGCGGCAGACGGGCAATGTGATCACCGTGATGACCATGGAGCGGATGAAAAAAGAGGAAACCGAAAGGGCGTCCCTGCGGGAGGCCCAGCGCCGGGGAGAGCGGGACCGGAAAAAGGCGGAGCTCGAGAAGGAGACGGAACGTCTGGAGATGGAGGTTCGTGTCCAGGCGGAGAAGGAACGACCGGCGGTAAAGCCCGGGGAGCCGGGCACGGATGTATTCGTAGATACGGATATCCGCCGGGTTCTCCAGTTGCTGGCGGAGGAGAGCCGGAAGCGGGGCGACATGATCAGCATCGTGGTCGGCGATGATGTGAAGGGCGCCTTGACGGCTGATTTCAAGGAGGTTCCCTGGGAGCATAAGCTCGACACGATTCTGGAGATCAAGTCTCTGGCGAAGCGCCGGGTGGGGAATGTTATTACCGTGATGACCGCGGAGCGGATGAAGAAGGAAGAGTCTGAGCGGGCGGTAGCCGAACAGGCACGCCGTAAAACGGAGCAGGAACACCGCGAGAAGGAGCAGAAAATCCTGGCGGAGCAGATGAAAATCGATCAGGCCAAGCGGAAGGAGGAAGAGACGCTGGCCAGACCGCCACTTCTGACCCGGGTGATCAGCATCAGTTATGCCGATCCGAAGGCGCTGAAGGAAAATTTACAGGAACTGCTGCTGAAGGACGTGAAGGAAGGCGTTCCCCCGGGATCCGTCCGGGTGGACGAACACAGCAATTCTCTGATCATCCAGGCCTCCAAGGACGACCTGGTCAAGCTGGTTTCTCTGATCGAAAAGGTGGACAAGCCTACCCCCCAGGTACTCATCCGGGGCAATATTGTGGAGACGACCAAGAGCACCGCCCGCACCCTTGGTGTTCAGTGGGGCGGGGCCTTGCAGAGCCGCCTCGACAGCGGAGACATCTATGTGACCGCGGGCGGCGCCGGCACTGTACCGCCGGGAAATATCATGAGTGGCGGCTATCTTCCTCCCGGGGGGGGAAGAGGGCTCAGCGGCCATGGTTTCTTATCGAATTTTGCCGGTATGGACATATTAAAAGCCGGGCAGAGCTTCGGTTCCCTGGGCTTGCTTATGGGCAGCATTGGGGGCAGCATCCTGGAACTGCAGCTTCACGCCCTGCAGAAGGACGGCAAGCTCAAGATCCTCTCCAGCCCTCACATAACCACCCTCGATAATCAGATGGCCTTTACGGAAAACGGCGAGAAGGTTCCTTACGTTGCCCTGGATGAGAACGGACGGGCGGTGGTGAAATATGAGGATGCCGTATTGAGGCTGGAGATCACCCCCAATACCATCGACGACCAGAGCATGAAAATGAAGATCGTGGTGAAGAAGGACGAGGTGGACAGCAGCCGGACCGTGGATAAAAATCCGTTTATTGTGAAGAAACATACCGTGACCAACCTGATTGTCCGGGATGGTGAAACAATCGTGATCGCCGGCCTGACGAAGCAGAGAAAGGCCGAGGACAACTCGGGCATCCCCTGGTTTAAAAACATCCCTGGCCTGGGCTGGCTTTTCAAAGCCGAAGCGAAAGATGACTTAATGGAGGAGACGATGATCTTCATTACCCCCACCATCATCAGGCCGCCGGTAGCCATCGGCATCCAGGAAGGTCCTTAACCTGTCGGGGTGGGCGGTTGTCACCGGCGGCAGGAGCAACCCCCCGGGTGACGGGGGATGAAGCGCAACTAGAGCATCCGGACTTCTAAGGAACTTAACCATAAGTACTTGAAATTATGCAAGTACATTTTTTTGGAGGGACGCGCTCCGTCGCGTCCGCAGCAGATAGTGCAATATCCAAAGCCTTTCGGCCACGACGGAGCGTGGCCCTCCAAAATTCAAAGGCAAGTTTCCTGCAGATGTGGGGCCGCCGGGCGGCGTGAGTCGCTTTTTACGAAGTCGTCAAGTCTGGCCGTTCGGATTCCTGGTTATGCCTCGACGCGGGAAAACAGGGGCGGCAGAGCGACTGGCCATCCTGGGCCTTAACCAGTTTGGTGGCCATTGTCATTTCGCCGCATCGGGCACAGGGAATGGATTCCGCGAGGAGCGCGTAGGAGGGCTCGAAGAACGTCAGTTCCTGCCTGGAAAACATGGCCGCGAAATCCCGGGCAAGCAGGTCGTGAACCTTGAGCAGTTTATGCCTTTTCCTTCCCTCTCGGGAGATGCTGCCGGAGATATACGCCTTTTCCAGCGCGTCAAACTCCGCCTGGTCCGCCCCCTCATAGCGATAGGCTTTGCTGCGGGAAAAACGAAAGGCCCTTTTCCCCGCTCGATCCACGATTGTGTAGGCATTCTTGCCGTAATCCTGGAGGAGGAGATTTCCCTTTCCCAGGGTGGTCCCCATGATCACCTGGAGGGCATCGACGGCGCAGGAATCATTTTCACAAAGCGCCACGATTTCCTCGTCCGCCGACCGGTCACTGCCCAGGATCATCATGGCCTCCCGGGCCACCCGATAACCATAAACGAGACCCGGGCAAAGGTGGCCGTGAAAGGCGACACATCGCTCCAGATCGGCCGGTATTGATCCGTATTTTTCTGTCATAAGGCAACCCCTTCAATAGATAGGCTGTAGGCTTTTCAGTTCACGGTAATACCCCCCGCCGGCGCAGGGACGGCAGAGGGTTTCCAGACCATCGATAATTTCCCTCATATCCTGTACATATTCGGCGCACCGGGCGCATTGAACCCTTCTTATGGGCCGGCCCGGCTGGTCCTGAGGTTTGAGTTCCACCTGCACCTCTTGCAGGTCGAAGAGGTCCTCAAAGGGTAAAATCTTGTAGAGTTCCAGCTGTGCCTGATATTTGTTCTCTGCTTCCGGGAAGCAGCCACGGGCCTTGTCCCGGATATCCTCTCTGGCGATTACGCGAACGGCCCGGTTTGTTTTCAAATTCAGGAAGGTGGCGGCCATCTTTCCGTAATCGAGGAACTTCATGGTCCTTTTCCCCAGACTGCAGCCCGTCACCGACTGGATGGCGTCTGTCGCGCAGCGGTCCATCTCCACAAAGACGATCAGATTTTTCCGGTCACTTCCCCGGGGGGTGGAGATCCCGATTTCTCTGAGTCCCAGGATGGACATCTTCACCCCGAGAACCTGACCGGGGCAGAGGTGTCCGTGAATCCGGACGGATTCCTCCAGGAGTTTTTCAAACAGGGAACTGTCCATCTACATTCAACCTTTTTTTGGAAACAGGACTATTCCGGGACCAATGGCCTGCAGGTGTTAACCCTGTCCCATTCCCGGCAGGCGGATAAGGTAAGGGCCTCCTTGGGGCAAACCTCCCGGCAGAGGTCGCAGCCGACGCAGAGGGCGCCCCGGAAGAGGAGAGCCGGGGGATTGCCGTAAGAAGCCTCGAGCGCCCCGGTAGGGCAGGCGCCGCCGCAGAGAAAACATAAATCACAGGTTTCCCCCAAAGACAACTCAAAATAATATCTCGCCAGTATCGGCGCTTTTCGCCCTTCGGGCAGGCTTGCCGTGGCCCGGTTCAGCAACTGCCTCCTCTCCGGCGGCCCCTTGGCGACAGATGCCGCCGGCATGACGGAGGTACGGATACCCCTGTCGATTTCCGCGGCGCCGCGTAAGAGGATGGAGCGGTAGGTCCGGAAAAAATCCCGTCTGTTGTAGGAAACCTCAGTTAATTTAAGTTTAGATCTTTCTGTTGCCAGGGTAATGCCCCCTTCTTCCTCCAGCGTCAAGGCCTCTCGGCAGCGCTTTATCCTTTCCTTCAATTCCGCCAGGATAAAACCACTGGGGCATTCATGACAGCCCGTAAGGTTAAGTTGCAGGAGCGGGGAGAAGAGCATAAGGGCAAGGATGGCCTCTTCGGGAAGACCCCCCAGGCAGGGGAAACGAAGGTGGCCGTCCACGCCTTTCCTCAGGCAGCCCAGCACGGGGGCCGAGATTCCCTTGAGGGGCGTAAGAAGGCTGAAAAGGCTTGTATCCTTCGGCAGGAGAGCCCCCGTGGGACAGGAGACGGTACATTGCAGACAGCCCACGCAGCGATCATGGTCGATGACGGGGCCTTCCTGGATCGTGATGGCCTGGAGCGGGCAGCTGATGACGCACCGCTCGCAGGTTGCCCTGCTCGACCTCATCCGCAGGCAGCGGGCGTCATGAAATATGATCTCCCTGTTCATGGAGTTGTGACGGATAACTCCTCGACCAATTGATCCGTATACGCCTGATCGGCCGACAAAAAGGCCCGGAGGCATCCGGCGAGGGCGCGGTAAAATCCGTTTGTTGTTTCCTTTTCGATCGCCTCGCTGAAGGGAACGGCAAAGGGCAGGAGGAATCGCGCGAGAAATAGCTGCCCGGCCCGGATAAAACCGCCGGCCCGTTCGAGGTCGGACTCAACCAGCGCGGTCCTTCCGGAGGAGAGGAGAAAATACATGAATTCCAGCTCTGCCGCGATGTGATCCGGCATGTCCTTCGTATCCTCCGGGAGGGACAGTCCCTGTTCCTGGTAGAACCTGGAGACCTCGATGGTGCTTTCTCCCATGAGCAACCCCGCCTGTTCAAGATAAACCGAACCATATGGCGGCGCCGGTATCTTAAAAGGTCCCAGAAAGAGCCGGGCGTACTCAACTATCATTTCCTGATCTGAATATCCCGAATGGCATTCCGCCATTGTACGGGCAAGGCTGGACGCCTCCGGCGAGAGGACATCAAGGGCTGAGCCCAGAGTGTTGAAAACTGACTGGTCCAGGAGATCCCTCTCCGGTTGACAGAAACACACCGAAAGGATCTGATAAACTTGGGCCCTCAGCCCCTCCCTGAAGATAATTTCTTCCCTGGTCAAAATAAGCTCCTTATATATTGTGGCTTTGTAACAACTCAAGTTCTTCAGGCTTTAGGCCGGAGGAACAAAATAGGTCAGGCGTCCCGCCTGAC
>JAXMLI010000037.1:0-11954 GCA_034368785.1 Smithellaceae bacterium
GCCACGCTCCGTCGTGGCCGTTTTTGCCGTGCATCACGTAATTGGCTCCCCCTGTAACTGAATCTTTACGCCTGTTAAGTGTTTCACCTTGACATCACGGCGAAATGTGTTATCCCGGTGTCCGCCGGTCCCGGACAGTACAGCCAATGTCAACAGGCTGCCGGGAAAAAAGGATCATTACAGGAGGTGGATCATTGTACAAGGTATTGGAAAAGACTTTTTTGCAGGAGATAATCGTCCAGATGATTATCGAGGCCCCGGAGATTGCCCGAAAGAGAAAGGCGGGGCAGTTTGTCGTGCTGATGATCGACGAAAAAGGGGAAAGGATTCCTCTGACCATCGTTGATTCCGACAGTGCTAAGGGGACGATTACCATCATTTACCAGATTGTGGGGAAAACAACGGCGCAACTGGCCAAATTGGACCGGGGCGATTTTATCCTGCATGTCCTGGGACCGCTGGGGCATCCCACAGAGATCATGAACTTTGGCACGGCGGTTTGCGTCGGGGGGGGCGTGGGCATTGGCGTGGCCTATCCGATTGCCGCCGCGCTCAAACAGGCGGGGAACAGGGTTATCTCCATCATCGGGGCAAGGACGAAGGATATTTTGATTCTCGAGGAGGATCTGAAAAAGGTCAGCGATAAGCTCCTGGTCGCCACCGATGACGGCAGCTACGGCTTTCATGGTTTTGTGAGCGCCGTATTGCAGAAACTTATCGATTCGGGAGAAAAGATCGACATTGTCTATGCCATCGGACCCGTGCCGATGATGCGCGTCCTGGCGGAGCTGACAAGACCCTATGGCATCAAAACGGTGGTTAGCCTGAACCCGATCATGGTGGATGCCACGGGCATGTGCGGCGCCTGCCGGGTTTCCGTGGGCGGAAAAACCCGCTTCGGCTGTGTGGATGGACCGGAGTTCGATGGTCATGAGGTGGATTTCCCTTTATTGATTAGCCGGCTCCGGATGTACGGTAATGAAGAAAAACAGGCGATGGAAAGTTGCAGGTGTGAATCCCATGGAAAATAGCGAAAACGAGGGAAAAAAGGAAAAGAAGGAAAAGGTTCCCCGCCAGGCCATGCCGGAACAGGAACCTGCCGCGAGGATCAAGAATTTTCAGGAGGTCCCCGTTGGTTATACGAGCGAACTGGCCATTACGGAGGCGAAACGCTGCATCCAGTGCAAGAAACCTGCCTGCGTGGCGGGCTGCCCGGTGGATGTGAAGATCCCCGAGTTTATCCAGTTGATTGCCAATGGCGATTTTATCGGCGCCGCGCATAAACTCAAGGAAACCAACGCCCTGCCCGCTGTCTGCGGCCGGGTCTGCCCCCAGGAGGATCAATGCGAGAAGGTCTGCGTCCTCGGGAAGAAGGGTGAACCGGTGGCCATCGGCCGCCTCGAACGCTTTGCCGCCGATTATGAGCAGAAAATCGGCAATATCCGGATTCCGGCGCCGGCGCCCCCGACGGGGAAAAAGATCGCCGTCGTCGGGGCGGGACCGGCCGGGCTGACCATTGCCGGGGACCTGGTGAAGATGGGCCATGAGGTCACCGTCTTCGAGGCCCTCCACAAGGCCGGGGGCGTACTGATCTACGGGATCCCGGAGTTCCGCCTGCCCAAGGCGATCGTGGATGCGGAAGTCAACTATCTGGAAAAACTCGGCGCGAAGATTGTCACCGACGCGGCCATCGGGCGTTTGAAAACGGTGGATGAGCTTTTCGACGAGGGCTATCAGGCGGTCTTCCTGGGAGTCGGCGCCGGCGCGCCGGTCTTCATGAACATCCCCGGGGAAAACCTCAACGGCATCTACTCGGCCAATGAATACCTCACCAGATCGAACCTCATGAAGGCCTATCTATTCCCCGAGTACGATACTCCCATTGTGCGCGGGAAAAACGTGGCGGTCATCGGCGGCGGCAACGTGGCCATGGATTCCGTGCGGACCGCCCTCCGGCTGGGTGCGGATAACGCCTATATCATCTACCGCCGCAGTGAGGTGGAGCTGCCGGCGCGGAAGGAAGAGGTTCATCACGCCAAAGAGGAAGGCGTTCAGTTCAAACTGCTCCATAACCCCGTGGAATATATTGCCGATGAGAAGGGGTGGGTGAAAGAGGTGAAATGCATCCGGATGGAACTTGGCGAACCCGATTCCTCCGGACGAAGAAGGCCGATTGTGATACCCGGCTCCGAGTTCACCATCGCGGTGGATACGGTGGTGGTGGCCATCGGCACCGAGGCCAATCCGGTGATCCCCAAGACCACCCCCGGCCTGGAGGTGAACAAGTGGGGATACATCGTAACCAAGGGCGAGACGGGAGAAACCTCCCGGGCCGGGGTTTACGCCGGCGGGGATATCGTCACGGGCGCGGCCACGGTCATCCTGGCCATGGGGGCGGGAAGGCAGGCCGCGCAGGCCATTGACGAGTATGTAAAATCAAGGTAAGTGCCAAGGCAGGCAGGCTGTAGGCGTTTAGACTGCAGGAACGGGCCAGGCGAGACCATTTATCAAAGGCAGGTAGGCTGTAGACGTTTAGACTGTAGGAACACCTCAGACGAGACCATTTCTCATAGGTCAGGCGTCCCGCCTGACATTCGCTGATTAATGGTTCCCGCCGTTTGCTTGGCCGGTCAGGCGGGACGCCTGACCTATTTTGCTACTTTTGGTTCAATCTTGCAGATTGAACCAAAAAAATAATCGATGACCTTGAACCAGATAACCTGAGTAGTTACAAACCAGGACAGTAAATCAGGGGCGCATTCCCTATTATCCTCGTGATCTTGCGGTTATAAATAGGGGATGCGTCCTGATTGCCCCCCTCCTGACAGGATTTTTTCCAGCAGTAATAAACCGCCTCCTGCTTGCCAAACTTCGTAAGCTGGGCATTCTTAAAATGCAAATAGCCGCTGAAGGACGGAAATAACCTTTATCTGGGTTTCCGAATCAAGGGCGCCAAGTTTTTTTATCAGGCGTGTTTTGTCTATTGTTCGTATCTGATCCAGAATGATCTGCCCTTTTTTCTTTTTGAAGTGGCATGTTACTCGGGTGGGATAGTCTTTCCCGGCCGTTGACATCGGGGCGACGATGACGGTGTGGATATGGACATTCATTTCGTCCGGCGAAATAATCAAACAGGGGCTTGTTTTCTCAATTTCAGAACCAACAGTGGGATCAAGGCTGGTCAAATATACATCGAATCGATTCACTACCATTGCCATTCCTCTTCATCCCAGGAATGTAATATGGTTTCGTCGCCGTTCATCAATGCGTCATCGCCGTTTTGGGCCATGGCGCGGAAGGCATCTTCCCAACCGGATCTGGGATGGGAGACAGGGCGAATAATGATCCGGTCTCTGTCTACCTCAAGCTCAATGTCATCCACAATTCCCGTTAGATCAAGCAACGGCTTTGGAATGCGGATTCCCTGGGAATTCCCGATTTTCACCACATGCGCTCTCATTGTTTATCTCCTTGACAGAACAGTGGACACATCGTAATTACAGTCAGCTTAAAAGTCAAGGATTCAATCCTGATAGGGTGGCAAGAAGTCTGCAAACCACTTTGGTCATTCCGAACTCGATCCGGAATCCAGTGTTTTTTGCGAACTGGTCGCGGGACAACATGTCGCTACCGGAACCACCGGATCGGCGAGTTTCTCAAGGAGTTGAACCAGACCGAAGGCTGGGGTTGGAGTTCCCCAAGATCCTCCGGGCGATTCAAAAAACGGCTCAACGCTGCCCGTCTGGAACAGAAGCGGGTATCGGGTCAATTGAAGCTTGTGCTTAATGCTTAAAGAGATGAGCATCCAGTGCTTAATCGAATACTTAATCCCCTTATCTTTTATGACCAGACTTTTAAGTATTTAGCAGACATTGGTTTTCATATAATCCAATAAATACGAGGCAATTGCAAAACTCCTGCGGACGCGACGGAGCGCGTCCCTCCAGTCACCCAAACGTGCCGTTTTCCTCGCCTTTTGGAGGGCCTAGCGAAGTCGTGGCCGTCTTTACCGTGAGTTTTGCAATTACCTCATACATTTAAGCTTTATAATTGTGGACGAGGACAGGCCGTTTGATAATGTTACAGAGTGGTGCAAGAAGAAACTTTGCTGGGAAAGAGTGGAAAGCCTGGAAATAGCATTATCGCCAGTATATTGAAGGGCTATACCTATGAAAAAGAAGAAAGAGCAAATACCAGTAAAGAGCGAATCGGTCCTGTACCAGGCGGAAGACGGGAAAACAAAAAATGAAGTCCGTCTGCAGGACGACACCGTCTGGCTGACCCAAAAGCTGATGGCCGAGCTGTTCCAAAAGGATGTTCGGACGGTTAATGAGTACATCAAGAAGATCTTTGCAGAGGGAGAGCTTGTGCCGGAATCAGTTCTCCGGAATTTCCGGATAACTGCCGCTGATGGGAAAAATTATGATACGCGGCACATTACAACCTCGATGTGATCATTTCCGTCGGCTACCGGGTGACTGAATGAACCATCTCCGGTGGAGCGGCAATTTCTGGAGACGGTGAAGAAGGTGACACAGATGGAGCAAGCGAAAAAACGGGGGCGGAAGCAGGGTCGTTGAAGACAAACAAAAATATCTTCCGGGGAACGGTGTTTTCTAACCGTATTTGAGGCGCTTCTTAAGGAAGGAACGCTGGAACTTCTGGGAACCGGACGCAGGGCTAAATGGAAGAATCGCGATAATATCCAATAAACGTGATAATAAACATGATAATGATCAAGAAGCAGCATTTTTTTTAAGGAGCTTTAATGGACCTAAAACCACTTTTCGAGCCCCGGACCCTGGCGGTCTGCGGGGTATCGGCAAGTAATTACCGTCATCCGGCCAACGAGATTTTCACGAAAAATCTGCTCCGTTATCCGGTCAAGGTTTATGGAGTAAGCCCCCGTGGCGGCACCATCAACGATGAACCCATTTACCAAAGCATCGCGGAGGTTCCGGAAAAGATCGATCTGGCCGTGATCGCCGTCAGGGCCGATTTTGTTCCGGGGGTGATGACCGCGTGCATCGGGGCGAGGGTCCGTTCCGCCGTGGTCATCTCGGGCGGGTTCACCGAGGTAGGCCGGCAGGACCTGCAGGAGCGGATCGTGGCAATTGCGAAAGAGGCCGACTTTCCCTTCATCGGCCCCAACTGCCTTGGCGTCTTCGTTCCCTCCCTGGTGGACACCTTTTTCCTGCCGGGGGAGCGGATGGTAAAGCCTGCAATAGGCAATGTATCCTTTGTGAGCCAGAGCGGGGGAATCCTGGTGGACCAGATTATCAAATTCACGAACGAGGGCGTGGGACTCGCCAAGGCGATCAGTATCGGGAACAAGGCGATGATCAATGAGGTTGACATTCTCGACTACCTCGCAACGGACCAGGCGACAAAGGTCATCGCCTTTTACATCGAAGGCTTTGGCCGGAACGAGGGAAGGGAGTTTGTTCAAAAGGCGGAAAAATGCGGCAAGCCGGTAGTGGTACTCAAGTCCGGCAAGAGCGCCGCCGGCCGCAAGGCGGTCTCCAGCCACACGGCAACCCTGGCGGGCGACTACGACGCCTTTTCCGCCGCGCTTTCCCAGTACGGAATCGTGGAGGCGGCGACGGAACTGGAACTCGTCTCCTTCTGTGAGTCTCTGAGTAAATACGCCAAGCCCCTCGAGGGCCGGGTCGGGATTGTCACGGTCAGCGGCGGTCACGGGGCGATGGCTGTTGATGCCTGTGCCGCCCACGGAATCGCCGTTCCGACCATTCCGGAAAACATCAGGGAAGAACTCCGCCTGAGCCTCAGTCCGAGCGTTCAGAATATCGCCGCCCTTGTCAACCCCATCGATCTTACGGGAAGCGGGATCGATGAAGATTTCGTCGCCACCGCCAGGCTCCTCTGCTCCCGGGAAGATATCGACTGCGTTCTGGCCCTGCTGCTTCCCTATGTTCCCGGGATTACGTCCGATCTCGGGGCGAAGCTAAGCAGCGTGGCCCGTCATTGGGGTAAGCCCCTGATTGCCTACGTCCCCAACGTGGGGAAATACGCCATGCTCATCGAGGGGTTCGAATTGAACGGCGTTCCCGTCTCGCCCTCCATCGAGGGGGCGGTCCTCATGGTTGAGGCCCTCAGGAGGAACAGGCCATGATCGGCACCCACCCAGAAATACACGCAATTATCGAAAACGCCCGTGCCGATGGCTGGGTCCTGGAACCGGACGCCAAGCGGATTTTCTCGCTGGCGGGCTTCACTGTTCCCCGCTTTACCCTCGCCCGGACCCCCGAGGAGGCCCTCCGCTTCGCCCGGGAAATCGGCTATCCCGTCGTAGCCAAGATCGTCTCGCCCCGGATCATCCACAAGTCCGATGTGGGGGGCGTGGCGGTGGGAATCGCCGACGATGTGCGGCTGGCGGAGGTCTTCCGGCGTTTTCAGACCCTGGAGGGTTTTGCCGGTGTACTTGTGGAGGAGATGGTTTCCGGGGTGGAACTCATTTTGGGCTCTAAGCTGGACGAGCAGTTCGGCCCGATGATCCTCTTGGGCATGGGAGGCACGGGGGTGGAGATCTACCGCGATGTGGTCCTGAAGATGGCACCCCTCGCGGAAAAGGACGCCCGGTCCATGTATCAGGGGATCAAGGCGCACAAGCTGCTTACGGGATACCGGGGCGCCGCGCCGGTGGATCTGGAAAAATTGACCCGGACCCTTCTTTCTTTCTCGTCCCTGGTCATGGAACTGGAAGGGCGGATCGCTTCTATCGACATCAATCCGCTGCTCTGCTCGGCCCGGGACTGTATCGTGGCCGATGCCCGCATTATCCTGCCATCTCACCCTGTATAGTGCGGTTTCGCCCTTCATTTTTGGCACGGTAAAGAGCGGCATCGGCCGCGCGAAATAGTGACGAGCTTGTCGAATCCGCTGCCAATGGGGGAATTGCCTGCGACACGCCCATGCTCAGCGTAACACAAGGGGAAACATCCGAACGCTCGTGGGGAATGCCATCCTGCTCTACTGCCAGCCGAATACTTTCGGCGATGTGAACAGCCCCCTCGCGGGGTGTGGCAGGCAGGACAACCACAAATTCCTCCCCGCCGTAACGCGCCACGAAATCCCCCGGTCGCAGCGCCTGTTGGCGGATAATCTGCGCTACCGTATGCAAACAAACATCCCCGGCCCTGTGTCCGTAGAGATCATTATAATTCTTGAAGAAATCGATGTCGCACAAAATGATCGACAAGGGCGTGTTGTTCCGCAGCAATCTTTTCCACTCTATTTCCAGATACTCGTCAAAGGCGCGGCGGTTGGCAATTCCCGTTAAGGAATCGGTGGTCGATAGCTGATAGAGCCCCTCGTTGGCCTTCCTCAGCAGCTCTTCGGTTTGGAGGAGTTTCTGGTACTTACGGGCATTTTCAATGGAAATCTCGCAAATGTTCACGATTCCCTGCGCCAGATCCAGGTAACGTTCGCGATGTTCGGGAAATGCGATTTCATCTACCATAATCACCCCCTTGGTTTCGCCTTGATGGACAGTGCGCAGGAGGAACCCCCGGCCCGATTCGGTCCAGTCGCTTTGCTGATGAAAATTGGCCAGGGTGTTTTTAATTGTTTCCTTGGCAGAATCGTCAACCAGATCCGGCCTTATCCAGAGCCTGTCCGGCAGACCATCCCGGAAACTTAGATAGGAGAGCCGCTCTGGCGCAAAGAGCTGCGTATAGACATCAAGCATCGCTTCCGTGGCCTGGGCTTCGTCCACGATCCAGGCCAGGCTGGCTAAAAGATCCGTCGCCATGGCGTAAGTGGCGGACTGCTTCTTTATGTCGCGGATTTCCTCGTCGGTTTTCTTTAGTTGAATCTCCATTTGCCGCCTTAAGACCGCCTTGACAAAATGCAAACGGAGAACAGAAATCCCCGTGTAAACGATCCTGGCGGGCCTGTCCAGATACCGGGCAAACGCCTTTAGCCGCGCGGGGCTTTGTTCAGAGATGCCGGTATCGAGGAGAACGATGCTGTTTGTTGTTTCGGAAAACATCAACCTGGCCGTGTCCTGATTCAAACCCAGTCGTTCCATATTAACGGGCCAGTTTTCCAGGTAGCCGGGTGTGGTCAGGTAGGCGCCCTCTTCCAGATAGCGGTTGATTAATGCCGGATCGGCAATCATCTCGAAGCACTGTTCAAGCTTGTGGGTACGAATGTCAGTTCCGGTTTGGCTTTGACCGGCGAGCCCGCACAGACAACAAGCGCCAAAGACCTCGACATGCTCAGCAGCGCCCGGGGGATCAATCAGCGCGGCGATTTCTTCTCCGGTAAGCGGCGGACGGCCACACCTGGCGGGAAATGTTGCCACGATCGCATTAACCAGTCCCTCTGCGGTAAGCGCGGCCAGCGCCTCCTGCCGATAATGCTCGCAGATCGCCAGGACGATTCTATTTTCCATACCGGCCTGCCTCCACGAGCGGATAGCAACCCCAGCGGCGGACGGCATCGGCGATCGCCAGCAGCACCTCATCGGAAACCTGCCAGGGAATCTCGCCGTGGTTATCCGACAGGATGAATCCTCCTCCTGAACCAGCCTGGGCAATGGCCTGCCGCACGTTATTTTCCGCCTCCCGGGCGCCCCAGCGCCGCATTTCTATCCCGTTGAGGTTGCCGAGCAGGCTTATCCTTCCCCGGCAGGCCGCTTTGATTTCTGCAAGATTTTCCAGATAGCTCACGCCGACCACGGCCGTGCCGGTCTTTATCACATCTTCAATGATGGGCAGCACACGGCCGGAAGCCATATGCGTTGCCGTGGGTCCTTTAATCTGGCCGATAGTGCGTTTAGCCACTTCAAAACCGGTGCGCAGATAAAGCTCTCCGGGAATGATCGTGGGAGAAGACAGGGGGTCGAAATAACAGATGGCGGTTGCACCGGCTTCGAGCTGGGCGTTCGCCCAGGCCACGCAAAAAATCTCGTTAACCTGCATCAGGCTTTGAAAAAGATCCGGCCTTTCCATCAGGAGATCCAGGTAATGGTCGAAGCCCATCTGCATGACCGGGCGAGAGAAGGGCGACATAACAACCCCGATGATGGGACAATCATCGCCGACGCGCGCCTTCATCAGCCGGGTGGCCTTGAGAACCCTGGCAAGACAGGGTGTCTTTTTTATCTCCGGCGGTTTCATCCGGGGAATCAACTCCGGATTTTGGAGAAATGGTTGACCCGAATTGGGCGGGCCATCCTCGGCATAGATAACCTCGCCGCCCCAGGCCTCGATTTCCAGGGAAGCGTAAAAAAACTGTATAGACAGTCATGACCGAATTTGGCGCGAAGGCGAAGTTGACCTTCTGCAACATGCTCGGCCTTGGCAAAATAGTCGTGGATGGAAAGCTCCAACTCTCTGGCGCCGTGCATCGTCAGGAGGAAAAAGAAGGGGACTCTGTCCGGTTCTTTGTGGCTGAGGCTGGCAAGCACTCGCTGCATGGAAGTCATCGTGGATTTTTTCATCCTGTTCCTCCCAGAACCGTTTGGATAATTCCCACCGCTTCGGAGGCCGAACGACCCATCGCATCGGCATTGACCTCACGCCAGAGCTGAGGATCGAAGATGAACGGCGCCCCGCCGACCACCACCTTTACGTCCAAACTCGCCGCCTTCAGCGCGAGGACAAGATCCCGAACCTGAAGGGCGGAGTGAAGCATGAGGGTGGAAATTAAAAGCACCCGTATTTGATCGGCCTGCGCCCGTTGGACCAGTTCATCAACAGTTGCGCGACCATAGTCCAGAAGATCAAACCCGCCCGCGCGGAGTGTCGAATAGACAATACGCTTGCCGAGCAAATGATAATCATTGAGCGCGGCGATCGCCATAGGCGGTTGATCTTTCCTTTGAGAATCTCCTGGTGGCAGGAGTTCGTCCACCAGTCCCTCACAGATGCGTCCGCTCATATACACCTGAGAAAGGGCGGTTTCACCTCGGGACCATCCTTCGCCGATGCGGGCGAGGGCCGTAACAATCACCCTGTCCACAAGCTCCATGGAGGTCATGCCGTCCGCGGCCTCTGTCACAAGGCGTTTTGCCGCCAGACGATCGAGGGACAAAAGGGCCTGTTCGAATTGTTCTGAGAGGTCTGTCATAATAATCCACCGCTAAATGATGCGCCCTTCCATAATACGCAGCGCCTCGGGGAAGGGGGCCAGGGCGCGCGGGAGAATGCCCAGCACATGGGCGATCAGTACGCCGTAATTCACGATCGGGATGCCGGCCTGCCTTGCGCTCATGAGGCGGTGAAGCATTTCTTTGCGGTTTATCATACAGGCGCCGCAATGTACGATGAGCTTGTAATCCCGGAGATCACGGGGGAGTTCAATGCCGCTCGACCATTGAAAATCCAGCGGGCCGCCCACCAGCTGCCCCAGCCACCGGGGTATTTTCACCTGGCCGATATCGTCTCCCACCCGATGGTGGGTACAGGCCTCGGCGATGAGTACCCGGTCGCCGGGAATGAGGTTTCCGATGGCCTTTGCCCCTTCCACCAGGGTCTGCAGATTTCCCTTGTAACGGGCGAAGAGGATCGAAAAAGAGGTCATCAGCACGTCCGGGGGCGTCTTGTCGGCCACCTGCTGAAAGGCCTGGGAGTCGGTCACAACCAGACGCGGCTTGTCCTTCAGATTTCCGAGCGCCGCCTCCAATTCCCCTTCCTGCACCACATAGGCCAGTGCGTTGTGGTCCAGGATATCCCGGAGCGCCTGGACCTGGGGCAGGATCAACCTCATTTTGGGGGCGGACTGGTCGATCGGCGTCACCAGCAGCACCGTATCCCCACGCGAGATCAGATCGCCCAGGATCGTCGGCGCCACCCAGTCCTTCGGAGCGGCTTTGATGAGGGCCAGCTTAAGCTCGTTGATCCCCTGCCCGGTAAGGGCGCTGACCTGAATGACCGGCAGGTTCAATGAGGCGGCCATTTTTTCCGGGGATGAGTCCGGGTAGAGGTCCAGCTTGTTTTGGACGACCACCACCGGCACTTTGGTTTCCCTGGCCTTTTTCAGCACATCCTCTTCATAGGCGCCAGTGCCTGTCGCCGGATCGATCACCAGGAGCAGCAAATCGGTTTTCGCCAGGACCGCAAAGGCCTTTTCCGTCCGTAACGAACCCAGCTCTCCCACATCGTCGATACCGGCCGTGTCGATGAGGACCACGGGACCCAGGGGAAGGATCTCCATGGATTTGTACACCGGATCGGTGGTCGTGCCCGGCACGGGCGAAACTATGGCGATGTTCTGATTCGCGAGCGCGTTGATCAGGCTCGATTTGCCGGTATTTCTCCGCCCGAAGATCGCGATGTGCAAGCGGCTGCCCCGGGGTGTTTCGCTGAGGGTGGTGTCTGACATTATTCTTTTCCTTCCCGGAAATAAAAAAAGGGGCTGGCCATCACCGGCTAACCCCTATATTTTATTGGCGCGCCCAGGAGGATTCGAACCTCCGACATCCGGATTCGTAGTCCGACGCTCTATCCAGCTGAGCCATGGGCGCCCCGTATATTTTCGCCCCTTTTCCGCCGGCAAGGCGGTCGCGAGGTCTGTCGATGAACTGTCGTTTTCTGGCGGAGAGAGCGGGATTCGAACCCGCGGTACACCTTTAGGGGCGTACAATCGCTTAGCAGGCGATCGCTTTCGGCCACTCAGCCATCTCTCCGTAGCCAAACTATTCCTAGGAACATTCCTCCCGGTAACTTGAATGGCGGAGGGAGCAGGATTCGAACCCGCGAACCTTTCGGTCAACGGTTTTCAAGACCGCCGCCATAGACCGCTCGGCCATCCCTCCGTCGGAACCATCGGATACTAACCCACCCGGACAATTCTGTCAATTCCTTTGCTCTGGCAATTGTAAAGATTCAGTCTTGAGTGGCCGAGTTAAGACAAATATTGCCTGCCCTTGCGTTTCTTGCAAAACCCCCGCGGACGCGACGGAGCGCGTCCCTCCAGTCTCCAAAACA